>NZ_AUKA01000009.1:0-146483 GCF_000424505.1 Butyrivibrio sp. XBB1001
GTCCGCCACTAAGATTTAACAAGAATCCGCCGAAGCCTCATCAGCGTTAAATCTCCGTTCGACTTGCATGTGTTAGGCACGCCGCCAGCGTTCATCCTGAGCCAGGATCGAACTCTCACGTTTAAAAGTTTGATCTGGCCAGAACTCAAGCTTGGCTTTTTGTTCTGTCCGTTATTTACTAATTTTGTTCTGAATAAATTCTCTTGGAATTTTTCAGGGTTGCATTACTGTTTATTTGTCAAGGTTCTTAGTTGTTGTAGCTCTCAGCCGCAACTCATTTAGAATAGCATAGCTTTAAGTTTCTGTCAACAACTTTTTTAATTTGTTTTCCGAAGTTTCGATTCGCAGTTACTGGGACAAAGCCTCATCAGTAGGTAACTGCCCTCTCCGCAACGGGCAAAAGTTATTATAGCAAAGCACTTTTCCAAATGCAACATCTTTTTTTAGAAATTTTCAAAAAGTTTATAACCCACTATATATAGGCCACTAAAGCTGCTTTGACCGCAATCTGTAGTTCGATATTATATGCTTTCTTCAATATTTCAATATCGGTTATATTCCTTTCAAGTGCATATATTTGAGCAGGGCCAATATTTGGAAGGCACCTGAAATATATCAAAACCATATTTTGTCCTGGTGAATAGGATTGAGTAGAAGGCGGTCAGTCTTCCTACTCGTCTGCGAGCCGCTGGTCAGCTTAGCTGACATATTTCATATCAGCGGCTCTGCAATACAAAAAACTCCTTAGGAATAATCCTAAGGAGTTATGTGCTAAACGGAGAAAGCGGGATTTGAACCCGCGCACCGCGTGAACGGTCTACACCCTTAGCAGGGGCGCCTCTTCAGCCACTTGAGTATTTCTCCATGCCTGAATCCCTCTACCAATATGTGGTTTGAATTCTATAGCTTGCATCTGTAAATCATCAGACGCAAATGTAATTATACAAAGGTGCAAAGGCTTTGTCAATTCTTTTATGGTAATTATTTGTCGTAAAGATTCGTTCCATCTGAATCTATTACTACTATTACAGGAAAATCTTTTACCTCAAGTCTTCTAATAGCCTCTGTTCCCAGATCATCATAGGCTATGACTTCTGCCTTAGTTATAGCTTTTGACAATAACGCGCCGGCTCCGCCAATGGCTGCAAAATATACTGCTCCATTCCTCATCATTGCATCAATTACTTCTTGTGATCTTTTTCCCTTACCTATCATTCCTGCAAGTCCAAGATCTAACAGCTTTGGCGTATACTTGTCCATTCGACTTGCTGTTGTCGGCCCAGCAGAACCTATAGGGCGGCCTTCTCTTGCAGGAGAAGGCCCCATATAATATATGAGATTATTTTTTAACTCTATGGGTAATTTCTCGCCTCTATTCAGAGCTTCATCCATTCTCTTATGTGCAGCATCTCTGGCTGTATAAATAGTTCCAGTGATATACACCATATCTCCAGCCTTTAGCTGTTTAATTTTTTCCATGTCTACAGGAGCATTTATCTTTATTTCCATATCATCCTCAAAAATGCTAGTGTAACGCATTTATATTTCTCAAGAGAAAAATAGCTACACTAATTGTGTTTTATCCTATGAAATACCTTATTGATCCTTTAGGTGTTAGCCATTACATTTCCAAAAAGTATACCGGCTTGTTTGCCTCTGAACACCCAAATCAGATAACCTTTGATACATGTCGATTCACATGACAACAGATGTTTACAGCTACCGGAAGACCTGCTATGTGGGTAGCGTAGGTATTAATGTTTACAGCAAGGGCCGTAATCTTTCCTCCAAGACCGGCTGGTCCTATGCCAGTCTCATTGATCCTATCAAGTAGCTCTTCTTCCATTTTGCAAACATACTCAATGTCTGAATGTTGGCCTACAGGTCTTGTAAGTGCTTCTTTGGCCATCTCAGCGCATTTTTCAAATGTGCCTCCTATGCCCACTCCCACAACCATAGGTGGGCAGGCATTAGGCCCAGCATCCTTAACAGCTTGAACAATAGCATTTTTGACGCCTTCTTCACCATCAGCAGGCTTGAGCATAAACACTCTGCTCATGTTCTCACTTCCAAAGCCTTTAGGCGCACAGGTAATAGATACTTTATCTCCTTGAACGATGTTGTAATGAATAACGGCAGGGGTATTGTCGCCTGTATTCTTGCGTATGAGCGGATCTCCAACTACAGATTTTCTGAGATATCCTTCTGTATATCCTTGTCTGACTCCTTCATTAATTGCATCTGTAAGACTACCGCCAACAAAATGAACTTCCTGCCCAACATTTACGAAAAATACAGCCATTCCAGTGTCCTGGCATATTGGAATCATATCCTCTTTAGCAGTCTTAAGATTTTCCTCAAGTTTAGAAAAAATATTCTTGCCAAGCTCAGACTCTTCCTGTTCCTGTGCTCTTGAAAGTGCAGTTCTCATATCATCTGACAGTGTATGGTTGGCATCAATGCACATTTGCCTAACTATCCCTGTTACTTCAGCAACATCTATTTCGCGCATTCAAAGGTGCTCCTTATAGTTATTGATCTCATCCTAAGATTTCGTTCTTGATTGCTACAAGCTCATCTGCAGAAGGACTTGTAGGCTTCCAAAGTATATGCTGTCCATCATTTTCATATCTTGGAATAATATGCAAATGGAAGTGCATAACTGTCTGTCCTGCTGCCGCTCCATTGTTCTGCACAAGATTAAGGCCGTCACAGCCAAGTTTTTTCTTCATAGTACCTGCAACTTCCTGTGCCACCTTTACAGCTCCCATCACTGCTTCCTGTGGAATATCAAAAAGATCTGCGTAATGCTTTTTGGGGAGTACCAGCGCATGGCCCTTTGTAGCTGGCCCGTTATCAAGAATAACTCTGAAATCATCATCCTCATAAATTGTATTTGATGGTATCTCTCCATTTGCTATTTTACAGAAAATGCAATCACTCATTAGACTATTCCCTCCATGTCTTTTCTATTATTAAACATAATGATATTGATCATACCCATGATAAATCCTGCCAAAAAACCACCCAAATGTGCTTGAGTATTGGCCTGAGCCTGAAAAAAACAGGCTTCCACTACGAACATAAGAAGTAACACGAGCCTTAATAGCATAGACTTATCTTTGGCTAATGACTTTCTATTTATCACAAGCCATACAACTAAAAATCCAACAATTCCCATTGTGGCGCCACTAGCACCAAGAGATATTCTATAATTGGATTTGACTATCTCGTAATACATTGACATAAGATTGCCAGAAAGACCGGCAATGATATATAAGAAAAGATATGCCAAATGTCCAAGATAGTGCTCTATTACAGCTCCTACCAATAGCAAAACCATCATATTATTAAAAAGATGATTGATATCCCAGTGCATGAACATCGAGGAAAAGAGCCTGTAATATTCGCTATTTCCAACGACAAGTGCTGTATCCATAGACGCCTTTGCGTTTAAGGAACGCATCACGGTGTTATTTAATGTAAAGAGAATCACATTTATAATGACAAGCGCTAGTGTAACATATGAAGTTTTATAGATTTGCTTCTGTTTTTCATAAAAGGCTTCATCTATACCAAATTTATTATCCTGCATATCTATGTTTGAAAGCTGTTATTCAGCCATTAGATCAAATAGCTGATCCATGCTGCGAAGAAGCTTAAAATCTCCCTTCATCTTGATGCTGCCTGCCATAAATGCTCTCTGGAAGGTCATTCTCCCCTCAAGAACATCCTCTAAGACCATCTGATCAGAGGTGATAATAACATCGCAGTCATCGTCATTTCCTACATGACAATCACATTTGCTATTGTCAACGTCTATAATTATAGGCTTAGACTTAGGATTATCCTGCACAATTATCTTGTATTTAGCACGAATCCCAGCTACCGGAGTGAATTTCTTGTTCAGCCGCTTTACATATTCTTCTGTGTTTCCGACACTGCCGTCTTCTTTGCCCATCTTATCTCTAAAGATACTGGCAAGTTCCTGTATGTCTTCCTTTTGTGTGCGAACATAATTATCATCAGATGCATATTCTGAAAGCTGCTCTGATTCCTGAGGTGTAAGATCTATACCTTTTGAAGCTGCAACTTTATTTATCACAGCTTGATTACTCGCGGGAAAGACTGCCATTTTTTGATTAATGGTTCGGTAAATGTTCTCAGTCTTTTTCTCAATTATCTTGGAATACTCGGTGCTGTTCTCAAGCTTGGTAGTGTCAGCTATGTATCCGCACATTCCATCACAAGGAAGTCCCCCTAGCATTTCCCATGCTGCTGCCAGGCTCATCATTCCTTCTCGCTCGCCATGAGTAGTAGACATGACAACAGGAGCCATGTAAATTCCCTTTATTCTGTCTTTATCTCCATATAGCCAGCAGGCATCAAGAAACTGCATAAGATAGCCGCCCACCCCATACCACTCAACTGTTGATGCTAGTATTATTCCGTCTGCATCCTTGAGCGTATTAGGAAGCGCAGTAATACCATTACGCTGCTCATATAGATTGTATTGCTGAACTTTAACATTTAATTCTTGTAGAACTGCTTCGATCTGTGAGATAACGTACAGAGTTGGATCATCAATGATTCCTCTGCCGCCGTAATAGATATTAATCTTCATGGATACCCCTCCAACCAGTTAAGGGTATTATACCACAATTATAGGGCAAATCACCTACAGTCAAAGCAAATTCTACCGATTCTGACCTCATCCCCCTCTTCAAGTCCTATCTCTTTTTGCGGAGTGATTTTTAGACCATTTCTAAACGTTCCATTTGTTGAATTGAGATCAACGATTGAAATACCGCCTTCCTCATTTTGCATAAATCTGCAGTGAATCCTTGATACACTCATATCATCTAGCACCTCATCAACGCACCCTGCCATTTTTCCTACAGTCAATGGGAGTTTGTCCAATGAAATCCTTATAGTCTTGTCTGTATTTCTACTATATAAAGTAAATGCTTTATCGCTGTCCTCTTCCTGAGATAGCACTACTGTTTCACCGCATGATGGCCTTGTACTGGCAACATGCCTTGGTCTCTTGCTATATGATGTTACATTGACTTTATTCTTGTAGCTGTCGACATCCACATAAGTATCCATAATCTCCTCATCATTGAATTCTTCGCAATCTTCAAACTGATTGTAGTCCTCATCTTCATCCATATCTTCCAGAGGCTTGATATCCTTTTTGTTTTTGTTTTTCTTTTTCCATGACAAGCTGACATTTGCATCTTTAAATCCATTGATAAATGCCACAAGACCAGTTACAACAGATACTACAATAACTATTATTGATAATAAATTTTCTTCTTTGGACAAAATGTAATTCATGCGTACATACATCATGATAGCTAAAAGGATCAGAAACAGAATTCCAAATATGATCTGAACCTTGCCACTGGCTTTTTGGACTTTGTGCTTTCTGATGTCTTCATTCTCTTCTTCCTCATCCTCATCAAGATTAAGTGCTCTATTGTCAAATTCTATAAATTCCTGAGTATCTTGGCTCTGCTCTATTTTCTCAATAGGTTCTTTTACATATCTTTTATCCTCGAGAACCTGTTCGATACAGTCAATGGCCAGCATGCTATCCATCTCCGCCTTCTCAGCGCATGAATATATCATCTCTACAGCTACCTCATCATCATGATCAACCAGTTCCACTAGTTCATCGATGAATCCTGCAAAATCTGCCTGTTCCTTCTTGAAAGGGCAATACATGAATTTAAATTCACCAGTAGACAGATCAGTAAAAACGCTTTTTGCATCAAGGACTACATTTTCCATGCCAAGCAGATATTCCGATAGGCTCTCTAATGAATTCTTAAGAGATGTCAAAAGCTTCGCAAGCTGTTCTGCATCCATTCCTCTTACAGAAAATCTGTCGCGAATATTCTGCATTGAGTTTATCTCATAGTATAAATAGTTTTCATTATTTATAGTTCTCATGTTGCATGTCAAAAAACCTGATAACTTGCCTTTTTCCAAAATTCTTGCCTGATAACTTTCAATCTTTTCCCGTGAGTTATTGTCTTGTTGAACTATCAGATAGTTATGCTTTAATTCTCTATAGTATCTGTATTCCATAAATCCTCCTTAGTAGCGATATCCTTAATTCTTTTTACAGTTCTGATATGGTCAGAGTATTTTCTTTTTCTGGCAGTGGACTTTGTCTCAATTTCCCAACCTTTTTTTGGTTTTAAAAAAAATCTGCCCATAGCCCCATGGCGAGTTGTGGTTTTTCCTGTAACAGTTATTTCTTTTCCTCTAGTTTCTCCATCAAATACTGGCTTAGCATTACCAAAGTACTTATTTCCTGCTACCATCTGGCTTTTGTCCATGACAGTTTGCTGCATATCTTCATTTTCGGCTGTTGAAGCGCGAAAAGCCAGAATATAACTATCTTGCGCCAGCATGCATCTTGCGTACATGTAATTTGTGAAATATATGATGAGTATGAATACGCAAATTGTCATTGGCACTATGAAAGATGCCTCTACTGTCATATATCCTGAAAGTTTACGCAAACATCATCACCCCCATTCCCAATGTCAAAAAGGGAACAAAGGCAATCTGTGTCTTTCTGTTTCCCTTTCGACACACTAGGATGAATATGGATAGAATATTGGTCACAAACAGCCCGGCAAAACAGCCAAGTATCACGTGCTCAAGTCCAAACACCGGCCCAACAGCCATGAGAATAAGGCCGTCCCCATACCCGACTTCTTCCCTGGTTATTCGTCCTATGATCAACATAATGGCCCCAGGTAAAAGAGATAAGAAAGAGTCTGGCAGTCCTTCACCCATATAGAACCTTATGCCGGTTGATAATAGCGCTAATAGACCACAGACTATGATGGCTTTCATCGATATTTCTTTTTTCTTAATATCCTCATATGCTACAAGTAGCATGATTACGAGGGTTAGTATTTTTATAGTTATCAACATTTTATCCACATCCACTACAGGGACTTTTTCCTCCTACTTCTGATATTGGTATCGTATATATTTTTCTTTTTATTCCCGGGCAATCAATCGTTGAATGATACCGTTCTCCATAATCAGTAATAAAGACATTTCCGCCCGCAACGCTCTGTCCGCAATATTCACAGGGATAATATTTAGACTGATCCTTATTGCGCTCAGCTCCTATCTGCGAATAGGAAACACTCTTGATGCTTGGCTTAAGGTATTTACAGCCAATGTCCCTGTGATAAACACTGCCATGCTCGGTAACATATACCATTTCTTCTGCCAGACTAGCCTCAACATCACTACCCACAATGTCATATCCTGTCCAGGCATGGCCATAATATCTTGATTCCACCAGAAACGATCTAAAGCCAATCAAGGAAATGATGGGATGCACTCTATAGTCAATAACAATGTCAACTATGTCGTTACCCATCATTATCTTTGACGAGAGCATGTTTTTTATGTCTATCCCATCTGTTACTGCCGTATTTGCAAGTTTTTGATCAAGTCTCTTTTTTAGCTGGTAATATACATATCCATTTAGTCCGCCTGTTTCCATTATTCGCAGAGCATCGTTTTCTGGTTCCACCAGCTTTTCTCCCTCTCTCATATCAAAAGCCAGAATGCAAGCATCGTTGCCCACCTGGTGCAGAGTTGCTTCCATCTCAGACTGAATCCTGACTATATCTATGGCAGCGATGATATTTACAAAAAAGAATATGAAAAGAGGCAGTGCAATAGATGCCTCCAGTGTCATAGAAGCAGATAAAGACACTTCTTTAAGAGTTCTGATTGTCTGGAGTATACAGTTATCTTTTATTTCTTTTTTGTGTTTGTGAATTTTAAAAAAAGAAGTGCCCTTAACTCCCCCCATGACACTGTTTGGTGGATTTTTATCTCTCATATCCATAAATTCTCTCTATTCCTACCTCATATCCATATTTGGTGCCCACTTCAAGCTGCGCTCTAAATACATCAACGCAATAATCCAGCTTGAAACCGGCATTTCCTTCTGTTTGCCGTATATCCATTTCCATGATGTCCATCATTCGCTTTGTCTTTTCCAAATGGCTTGTCATTAAAAGCTTGATTCTCAGGTAGTCCTCGTAAAGAAGTCCTTCCTGGTTGTCCTGACTGCCCAGATGATCTCGGAAAGAGAACATATTCGAAAGACTAAGCTTCCAGGTTTCATCTGATTTAAACAAGGGAACACGTCCTCCGGAAAAGAGAATGTGAAGATCTGAAATGGATTCCGCAAAAGTCCAGGCAAATAAAATTGAGTACTTTATCGCATCGGCAAGCTCTGGAACAAACAGAATCACTGACAGGGCTGTTGCTATTGCTTCGGCCTCTGACACTTTTTCCTGGCAGCTAAAAAGATAGATCATATTTGAAGCCTGTCTCCAAAACAGTAGTGTTTCAGCCATTTTTTCCAAATTGCCATAATCACTGTTAAGACCATAGATCAGATATTCCAGCTGGTACTTTAACTGGGCCTTATCCATTTCTGCACCGTATCTACTGCATTTTTCATAGTAATACTGATCCAGGATAAGCTTTTGTACTGCAGTAATACCCATTTGATCATCGAGGCCAGTTCCCTTATTAAGATTTCTATGGGACGCATACTCAGACAAACTGCAAACCGACTCCGAAATACCGCTTTTATCAGGCAACGCCAGGTTTAACGCCCCTATTCCTCTCTGAGAGTTGACCACATCTGCAGGATTACCGATTGAAATAATTTCCTTTTTTCCATCTTCTTTTTCTATTTCAGGAAGTTCCGTGGAATCTATTATTTCCTGGTTCTCACTTGCCAGAGCGTCAACATCTGTGGAATCAAGGCCGCCTGACTGAAGGCTGCTGGCATTTGATGAAACTTCTCCCATCAAATACCCAATAGGTTCTCCTGCCATATAAGCCAGTATCTGTCTGTTTAGCACAGCGCCATTGTTATCAGTTGCTACGCTATAGCCAGATATCTTAACATCTTTGCAGTACATAGCTGTCATAGTCTGGGCATTAAGGATTCCTCCTGCTGTGCTTCTTTCAAAATTTTTTTCTGCATAGTGCCTTAAATGATCCTCTAGATTTTTGATTGATGGATTCCCGGTTCCATAAGATGTATCCACCATCAAAAGTCCGTACTGCTCATATAGTTCTCTGTTGTACTCTGCCAGAACCGAGTTCATAGCAATATCTGCTACACATTCTGTCTTCATTCTCACAGCACCTATCCTGGCTCCCTGATAGAGAGCCAGTACCAGTGACAAAATGATCATTATAGACAATGATAAAAAAACTGTTATGTATCCTTTAGTTTGTGATTTCACGAGTTTCTGCCCTTATTGTCTTAAATATGTCTTCAACGATTCCTGAAATCTGCTTCTTGAACACAATAACAAGTCCAATTAGTACAACGATAATCAGAATGACTTCTACTGTTCCCATTCCGGATTCATCATTCCAGAACGCCTTTACTCCATTTGAAATTTTTGTTCCTAAATTCTTTGCCTTAATCTGTAATTCTTTCATTATTATTTCCTCTTTCTTTTTCATAATTTAAAATGTCATATACGCTGGAATCATGATAATTATCATCACAATAAGCAGCATTAGTATCATAGGTAATAGGAGTCTTGTTCCAGCCTCTTCTCCTGCTTTTCTTGCCAGATCAAGTCTGTCATCAAATGCTTTTTCTGACTCCTCTGAAAGCAGCTTTAAAAGCTCACTATTTCCCTTTCTCAAATTCTGGGACAGCAAGGTACTAAGTCTTGTATACTGCTGCCCACCACATCTTCTCCCAAAATCCTCATACACCGCAGTCTCGGATTTTCCCATTTTCATTTCTCTAGTGCTTTTTGTAAGTTCCTCATATGCATAACTCATGGGAGCACCTTTTTTTCTTTTACTGGCATAATTCTCTGACAGTTTAGAAAAGATATTTCTCATGGTCATTCCAGCCCCTAGATATAAGACTATCTGCGAAACAATTCCTGGATATTCTCTTATGAGCTTTGCATTTCTATCATCAATCTTTTGCTTTAATTCTTTATCCTTCATTACAAAAGTTGCTGCACCACCTACCAGCATTAGGAGAAGTAGCAGAAGACTATTGTCTTCTTTTATTTCACTCCAGCTTAATTTTTCTTCTTTGTACTTCTCCGGTAGTTCCATGCTTCCTTCATACCTGCTTACCTCATTGCTGGTATTTAGCAACTCTTCAATGTCGTTTTGAATGATCTGGGCCGGCGAAAGTTTTTTGGGTATTACTTTCGCATATATTACCTGCTCCCACTTGTGATCATCGTAAGTATAAGTGGCGATCAGCGTAATAACTGTGCCCTCCGCAGAGACATTTGAACAGTCTATCTCTCCGTCATATTTGCAAATATCATGATCATCTACATTCCAGGTTATCTCGAAGGGGTACCCATCAATTTGCTTTATCAGCATTAGATTGTCATTTACTTTTTCTAAGCTCTCGTTCTTTCCCAGAATCTCTTTTTCTAGTTTTGAACTTGCTTCTTTAAATAAGGCATCTGCTTCTTTTTTGGTGTACTTTCTCTCCCCTACTTCTACATGAAATTTTCCAAGCTTCGTTCCATCTTCAGTTTTGGCTACTAGCTCAACATCTCGCTGCCCCTCTCCTGGAAGATATCTCTCCACCTGCCCACTTTCCTTTAGTGCTCCATCAAAGTTTCCTGAAAGGTATAGCACAAGAGAAAGGATGCTACCGCAAAATGCAAGTAGCAGAACTATACTGATCTTTTGGGCATAGTAATAACTGGTTGCCTTATCCAAATCCTTGCTTCCACCAAGTGTTGTCAGGTATCCTCGAACCTTCTGATCCCAGGAAATATGCCTCTTGCCACGTACCTTTTGATATATGAAAAGAGATACCTTAAATAATTCTTTTGATATACCCTCTTCGTTTATATCTTCATCAAGTTCCATATTTCTTGCTATTATCCAGATAGAAAAAACCAGCACTGGAATAATAAAATAAATCAAAATCATTCTTTAAATTTCCTTCTTTAAACAGAGATATTTACTATGCGCTCAGACAGAACGTACGAAATGCAATAGATGACCATACAAACAGTCATTAAGATTATTCCAAAAAAATTGTGATATAAAGCATCAAAAAAACCTGGGCTTGTCAGACTTATATAGAAGATGATAAAAAACGGAACACAGTTCATTATCCTGGCTTCAAGCCTTTTAGCGCTGACTAGAACATCTATCTCTTTTTCAACATTCATCTTCCTTGAGATAACATCTATAGTCCGCTGGATAATGTCTGTCATGTTTCCGCCACTTCTTTTCGCTACAGAAAAGACCATTGCAAAGTCCTGGATGTCTGTATTTCCTGTTTCTTTTCCCATGCCATAGATAAGCTTTTCAAGAGGAACACTGTTTTTTAGCCCCTTACTGATCCTTGCAAGATAAAAAGAAATATCGCTGTTCTTACCATACAGAAGTTCCATGTCTCTTCTTGCTTCCATAAATGCATTCTCTATAGAGAAGCCTGCCTTCAGACTCGTTAAAACAGAAAAGATAGCATCCTTAAACTGAATTCCAATCTGTCTGCATCTTTGCTCACTTTTATTTTTCTTTTGGATGATAACCCAAGGGATTGCTATCGGCGATAATAAAGCCACCGCAAGATACGAGTCGAAAAATAATCTCCCAAACATTAGTGCGATCAAAGCTCCCTGAATCCAGAAAATGGCATCACTCTTCTTAGGATGATAGCCTAAGACCTGCTGCCTCAAGCTTTTCAGTATTCTTAAGTTCACCAATTTTCCTCCATTCTCCCTTTATCTTTAAGTCTGTAGACTCAGCGCTTTCGCAGAATCTAAAAAGTGGGTTAAGTGCAATTCTGCCATTATCATCAAGTTCTTTTTCCACTTCACTTATTTCCAGCACTTTTCTCGATCTGTCCCTCAGTCTTCCAAGATGTATTATAATGTCTATTCCTGCTGAAATCTGGCCTCTTACCGCAGACAGTGGTAGTTCCCCCATTCCCATAAGACTCATGGTCTCCAGTCTGTACAGCATGTCTGAAGCACTGTTGGAATGACCTGTTGACATAGCCATATGACCGGTATTCATAGCCTGCAGCATGTCAACACATTCTCCTCCTCTAACCTCACCAACGATGATCCAGTCTGGTCGCATTCGCAGAGATGACTTAATAAGATCTCTAATGGTAATTGGTTTGCATCCTTCTACATTGGCGTTTCTGGATTCCAACCGGACAAGGTTGGGTACTCCCATTATCTGAAGTTCTGCAGAATCTTCTATCGTAAGAACTCTTAGATCCTTTGGAATAAAATCTGATAATGCATTGAGAAATGTGGTCTTACCAGAACCTGTGCCACCAGAAATAAAGACGTTATAGCCTGCCTTTATTAAGATCTTTAGATAATCTCTAAGAAAAGGAGATAAAGAACCAAGCTCTATGAGCCTTGCCATGTCTATAGGTTTATCCGGAAATCTTCGAATAGTGATGATCGGACCATTAAGTGCGACAGGGCCTAGCACGATATTCACTCGGCTACCATTTTCAAGTCTTGCATCCACTATTGGCTGCGACTGATTGACGACTCTATTGCAGGATGCAACTATCTGCTGAACAACATCCTCAAGTTTGTCACTTGATTCAAATCTTCCATCAAACTTAAACAGACTTCCATTTTTCTCGATGAAGATATTTTCAGTACCATTTACCATGATTTCTGTGACTGTAGGGTCATCTACCAGTTGCTGAAGGATATCTAGTTTTCTTATAGAATGAAAAATCTGCATTCTGAGCCTTTTTCTATCCTCCACGGATATAGCGACATGCCTTAGCCTTTCAGATAGTTCTTTATCCACAAGTACGTACATTTCTTCGTCAGAGATATCCTTGGAGTAGTCTATGCAGCCCATGACCTTTTGTCTGACAGATCTTTTTATCCCATCAAATCTTTCTTCCATTCAAAAGTCCCTCCCGGGCAAGTAGATAATAAACATACCCATCGTATTCCTGCTTGTCCCTAATATCCGGAAGCTGGCATTTTATGGTCTTTTCAATTATATCCTCAAGTTCGCTTTTCCTAAGGACTTCATCGTACATCTGCACAACTCTGTTATCCCGCAAGTTATCCCTTGTTATTGTGAATATCTTTTCACTTGAAGATGCAATATCAAAAAAACCACCTGGAAGCTCTGTAAGATCTACAACAATGTTGTCATATCCACATTCATCAGTCAGTAGCCTGTACAGATCCATAACCTTTTCAAATCCGATTTCCTTAATCTGCATTGCAGTCTTGGCTGGCATTATGTAGTCCACGTTGTTCTTGGTCCTTTTTATCTTCTCAAGGAAAAGTCCGAATTTCTCCCTTTCGCAGTCTGCATAATAAATCAGATCCGAAATATCTTCTTCATAGTCAATACCAAGATAATCCGGAAGTGTAGAAAAACTTTCAAAGCTTAGAAAAACTGTCTTGGAATCCCTGGCCAAAAGTTCTGCAATATTTACTGCCAGAGTTGTCTGTCCACACTTAGAAAGTGGTGAATACAGGCTGATAACTCTCCCTTTTCCTGAGGCTGTCTGCAAGCTAAGGCCATTCAAACTGCTTGAATCTTCCATGCAAAAACCAATAATGTTATCCACAATACTGGACGCTGACTGGTACTTATCCACATATTTAGTTGTCAGCTCATCTCCATCTCTAACCACGCTGCTTCCGCCAAGGCCTTCATCAAGGATTAGTATATTTCTGAGGCTTGAGAAAAGTTTGCATTCACCTAGCTCTTCAAGCATGCTTTCCGCTATCATCAGAAGTTCAACTGTGTTCTTTCTTGCAAATTCCTCCATGATCTTAAAATCAGTAAAAGAGAAAATTTCAAAACCAAGATGTAAATGGCTCCTTAAGTACTCATCAAGTCTTCTGCAATAAAGCTCATCGCTATCGCAAATAACTAATTTTAGCTTTTTCATACCAATCCTCCCAAAACAAGTACTGCACTCAAAAGGACAGGTACTGCAAAATGTAGTGTTTTCTTTTCTCTCTTAAAAATAATAATTACCAGTGAAATGGCTCCTGCAATCAGGAAAGAAAATAAGATACAGGAATATAATTCCTGAAATGATAAAAAAGATGCTGTAGACAATAACAGTTTAACATCTCCTGCCGCAATCCCTTTAACGAGATAGACCGGCATGAGCACCAAGAAGGTGGCTCCGACACCCGTAAGCGCATTTAGAAACCTGTCTGGTCCCTGGCTCAGGGCTAAGATAAGTCCAGTTAATAGACCTGGAATTATCCAAACATTATAGATCTTGTCTTTATACAGATCGGTAAAAACTGCTCCGCCTAAAAACAAGAGTAAAACCGCTCTTATTATGATCCACTCCTTTCAAAGATTTTTTCGAGCTCGCGATTAAAGAATTTATCATCATAAAAGCGGTTTGTAAATACCTAAAATTATTAATCTTTCTTAAGAAATTCGGAAACAGGCATGGTTAAGCCATAAATCCACGGTTCATAGATGAATCTTTTACACTTTCATTTAAACTATACCTGCCATAAGTAAGTCCAGCATACACACTCTGCGTATTTCCCATGGTCGGTTCGCTTTTATCAATGCTCTCTATCTCTTTATATGCTGCATGGAGTGCCTTAAAATTTCGCTCCACTCTCTGGAGTCTGCTTGTACTCATATTAACGCCTGCCAGCATAAGCTCCTTTTTCGAAAAAATATAGAGTTTATGGAGCATCTTACCTAGTTCTGTCCTAAGGTTAACAGACCTGATAAGTTCATCAATGCAGTTTTGAGCATATCCTATATTTCTGTCTGAAAGAGTCCTGTTGCCTGTGCTTATGGCAGCCTTCGCATCTGCTATATATTCAAGCACCATTTCGTACAGTATTGTGATCATCTGTGTCTTATTTGCCTGTGTTATCTTGAGGGTATACTCCTGCTTTTTTTCCTGTGTCATAGACATATCCTCTCTGCTATCTTAAATAGGTCACTGAAGAAGCTGTAATACTTGTGATGGTCTTTCATTTGCCTGAGCCATCATAGAGGTTCCGGCCTGGGAAAGCACCTGCTGAGTAGAATAAACAGTCATCTCTTCAGCCATATCTACATCCATGATTCTTGAATATGCGGCAGTCATATTCTCAACAGTAATATCCAGACTGTTTGATGTATGCTCAAGTCTGTTCTGATAGGATCCAAGCCTTGCACGGATTGAACTTATTGTTGAAAGAGCTCCCTTTATGTCTTCGATTGCTTCTCTTGCGCCGACTGTATTAGCCATATCAAGGTTGTAGATTCCAAGGGTTGTAAGGGAAACCTTAGGGATTCTGATATCAAGCGTCTGTCCTTCATTGGCTCCTACCTGCATTGTCATTGCTCCTGATGCCGTAAGGTCCAAAAATACTGTATCATCAAGAGGTCTGTCAATTTGGATATCAATTCTTTTTCCAGTACTGTCTGAAAGTGTAAGGACATCTTCATTGATGGTTGCAGACATTCCATTTGTCATGTACTCTGTCTCAACGCCATTGTTAACTTTGTATATCTTTATTTCCTTGTCGCTTCCGTTTTCAAAGAAAATACCTTTTTTATCTACTCCTGTAGTTCCTGTCAGGTTTATGTATGAAACATCTATTCCTGTGATCTTATATTGTCCAGCTTCCACCACATCAGAGTAGCTACTGAGTTTAACTGCTGCATCAGTAACAGAACCGTCAAGACTCTTTCCTACTGTTGTATATCCTTTTAGATCAAAGGTCCCATCAAGTATGCACTGTCCATTAAACTGCGTTGTCTGAGCCATTCGCTCTATTTCCTGTTTTAAAAGACTTACCTCCTCCTGGATTGTCTGCCTGTCAGAATCTGTGAGGGTTCCGTTACTTGCCTGAACCGCAAGCTGGTTCATTCTCTGCAGGATCTCATGGATTTCTGACAAAGATCCATCTGCAACCTGAACAATAGAGATTGCATCATTTGAGCTATCTCCGGCTACGCCAAGACCTTCAATCTGGGAATTCATTCTTCTTGACATTGCAAGACCTGAAGGATTATCCTTGGCATTTGCAATCTTAAGGCCGCTGGACAATCTCTCCAGTGATTCAGATAAAAGATTATCATTTCTCTGAAGCGCGTTATTAGCGATCATCGCGGACACGTTATAATTTACTTTCATTTCTACCTCCTAAAGGGACTCTATAAATGCTTTCGCCATAGACAGAAGTACCGTAGTATCTGCTTTATTCTTTTGATTGCCATCCGTGGCATTTGCATTAGCTGTTCCTACTGAGATAGGCTGTGTCTGCGCATGGTAAAGGATTGCTATTTGTTCCTGGCCCACGCCAATATCCTTTAGTTTCTCAGCCAATTTGACGCACATTTTAGATCTAACGCTTTCCAAGTATTCAGCTTCTTCGCTGCTCTGGTTATATGTCGTTGTGAGCATACCGGCCACCATATTGTCTTTTACATAAAGACTAGCTGTGATTAGACCGTATTCGTATGTCTGAACACTTGCCTCCATCCTTGAGTCCATGCTGTTATCACTCTTAAGCGTGATATGCATGGAAATCTTTTGCCCATCGATAGTTACAGGCACATCGAAGGTTCCTTGATCGGAGCTCTGACTCATAACAGTCATCCTTCTCTGCATGAGGTTGATGGCCTTAATATCAATATAAGAGTCATCATCACTCATAAGAAGCTGCTCTAGACTATCCGAGATGTTACTGAGACTGTTTTTATAAGTCTCCACATAATCCGGCTCTCCGAGAGCATCCACCAGCCTGCCTGTCTCTCGCAAAGCCCTCTCGCCAGCCAGATCTTCTGCCTTCTGCCAGATGTTCCCATTCTTACGTTCCCTTCTATTAGAGATCATTGCCTCAAGATTTCCAAAGTTAACCTCCATATGAAGACCTTTTAGTTCTTCAAGAGCATTGTCTGAATCTCTTGTCTGGGCCGTCTCTCTTATCTGCCTTATAACCTGCGAAGCATACTGCCTCTCAAGGCTCTCCTCTACCCCAGCATTTTGCAAGTCTTCTGCAAATTTTGGTAAAAGAGTATTCTCTGAAGGAGCCGCCTGCATAAGTTTTTCGGGCTCAAGATTCTCATATACTATATCGGCCTGTGCACTATAATACTTAAAGGCCAAATTAATTTGTTCATCAATTTTTAATCCTGATGCATCCTGCAGCTCTACTCCGCCGAAGTCGTCATCTACTGTATATTCTATTCCTCTCTTAAATGCCGACTGGATCCTTGTTGCTGCAAGAAGATTGCCAAGTGTCATCTCCATACCTGTCTTTAGAACTGCACCAATTGCCTGATAATCATTCTTTTTAATGGTATGGAATAGTCTGTATATACCAATAAATGCACTTCTCTCCTGGGCCGTAATTTCTTTTTTATGCTCCAGCTTATAAAGAAACTTCGCATATTTCTCATCTGACCTGCTTCCGCCATTGCCAGATTCCTTATCGCCCATCATGTTTTTATCCAAAGCACTTGCAAGTTCACCAATCGTCATTCCCAGAGGATTATTGCCCTCTCTGACGATATCAAGTACTGCTCCAGGTTTAAGCCTATCAAGCGTTGTCTTTAATGTCTGGTCAAAGGCTCTGACTTTTTCGAAATTTTCAGTCGAAAGCTCCATACTGTTGTAACCAAGAATCCTGATAGCGCGTCTATTACTGTCATTTATTTCCTGGCCCATATCTTTTAATATGTCATCTACATTTCTAAAGGCCTTTTTAATGTTATCCCCAAGGTCAGCCCTTGGAGCGGTCATCATTGGCTCGTAGCTCTCGCCTGCCTTCCTATAGCGCATCTTGAGTTGCATGGAGGCATCACTTATCTCTGCAAGTGAAGCTGTCTCCATTTCTGCCATCCTAGCTCCGCTTATTTCTATTGGCCCTGACTGGATAATTGCGACCTTGCTCAATGTAGCACGTATAATATATGTCTGGGTTGCCGGTGTTACCTCTGCAATTTCATCAAGCGCCACTCCAGCAGTTTCGTCAGGAATCTGACCAAGAAGATTTTTTAGTCTTTCGATAAGCTGCTCCATTGGTGCAGTATCTATAGAAAAGCCACTGGACAGAAGCTGTTTGTTTGCATCTACAGTCATACGGAGTCTTACTTCTTCTAGCTGAAGCCTTGCCTGCACAAATCTGCTATCCTGTGTATCTACTGTGCACTCAGCAGCTCTGGCATAGTTATCTTTATTGAGCTCTGACTCTGCTATGAGATTCCTTAACGTATTCTCTTTGCCTGCCTGGATATTTGTCCTAATATCATCCTCAGATATCTTATCTGTTGCACTTTTAATATCCGCAGCCTGCCTATAGTAATTTCTATCTTCTGACAGGTCCGCTGCCACTGCTTTTTTTCCATTAGCTATAGCGGCTGCAATTGCCTTGGCTGCGCTGCTCTCAGAAACGGGAAAAGATATTTCTTTTACCCTGTGTACTCCATTCAAAGTATCTGCAGTAAGTGGAATTCCCTGCTGTATGATCCATCTGGCCTCTTCTCTTACCTTTCCATCTTCTTTGCTAAGTCCGGCCTCATCTATAATCTTATCGATCTGTCCATCAAGTTGTTCCCAGTCATAGGTCTCTGCTTTCTGTGCATAATATCCCCCTGCATCCTGAGCGTAGAAGCCACGCCCCATGCGGTTTTGTCCATTAGTACTATGAGCAGCAAAGTAGATGTTTTCCATGCTAGGTCTCATGTTATTATGAACAAGGTATTTCACTGCAGCATCTTCCAGACCCTGTATGTCAGAAATCTGGTTATAGGCAATTGCTGCAGACTTGGCATTTTCATAGGTTACTGGAATATCGTTTTCGTGAAAGCTCTTCTGAAGCTCTTTTGCAAAAGAGATACTTCCTGTAAGCTTGGACAACTTATCAAGACTAAGGTCATCATTAAAGCCCACAATTTCTTTTCCAGACTCCAAAAGAACACTCTTGATCTTATCAAGAATGGTCACAGTCTGTGCGCTATCCAGATTATTAATATCAATACCTTCCTTTGAAACTCTGGCAAAGTCTTCTTCGGACATGGTATTTGATAGAAGCGCCATATAATTATGCTGTGTCAAAACATCCGTGTTATCTGCCATTTCGCTTATATCGCTTAAGCTCTTGGCGTGACAGGCATAGGCATCATTACTAAAAATGCTTGAATCAAGCTGCAGGTTTACATTACTTACGCCCTGCGCACTTGATCTACCGGTCTTTGAGTCTGTCGGTAAAGCCCTTTTTGGATCCATCCAAAGTTCATCGCGGCTCTCCTCAACCTTCTGGCCAGTAAGTGCCTGAAAAGAAATATTCATAATTTACCTCATAATAAAAAGATGGTGATGAACTATTCTTCATCACCATCTATTTCGGCACGCCTGTCAAAAATCTTTAATTTTTCTTCTTGCCCTGCTGGAACAAGAAAACTTCCGCTCCATAAGGGGGCAGATCAAATTCTATGCTGTAATCCTTGTAATCGCAAAGCCCTTTTTCCGCTTTTATCTTGTCCGGAACATTACTTCCAAGGCCGCCATAGCACTCCTTGGCACTATCCAGGAGCTTGGTGTAGGTTCCCTCAAATGGAACACCTACCTTAAATCCCTTTCTCTCCATTGGTGTCATGTTAAGGACAAAAAGAATGTTATCTTTGCCATTTATTGCTCGTCTATAGAAGCTATAGGTGCTACGCTCTTTGTCATCTGCGTTGATCCACTCAAAGCCGCCCCAGTCATCATCTACTTCATACATCGCAGGATATTTCCTGTATATTTCCAAAAGCTTGCCAACATAGTCCTTCATACCTCTGTTGAGATCATTCTCAAGAAGGAACCAGTCAAGCTCTCTCTTTTCGCTCCATTCACGCTCCTGGCCAAAATCCTGCCCCATGAATAAGAGTTTTTTACCTGAATGCCCAAACATATAAGTATACCCAACTCTCAGGTTAGCATATTTATCCACCTTGTAGCCAGGCATCTTTTCAACCATCGAGCACTTAAGGTGTACAACCTCATCGTGAGACAAAGGCAGGATATATTTTTCTGAATCGTTATAACTCATGGCAAAGGTCATCATGTAATGAGCGCCCTGCCTGAAATATGGATCCAGCTTCATATATTCACAAAAATCATGCATCCAGCCCATATTCCACTTAAATGCAAATCCAAGTCCATCATCCTCTGGCCTTGCTGTAACTTTAGGCCAAGCTGTGGACTCCTCTGCTATTGTCAGTACATTTGGATAAGTCCCTCTGACAACACTGTTAAAGTGCTTAAAGAATTCTATAGCATCAAGATTCTTGTTGTCGCCGTATTTATTTGGAACCCACTGTCCATCTTTTTTACCATAATCAAGATAGAGCATGGAAGCAACTGCATCTACTCTTAGTCCATCAATGTGGAATTTGCGAATCCAGTAAAGAGCATTTGCGATAAGGAAATTCTTAACTTCTGGTTTGGCCAGATTAAAGATCTTGGTTCCCCAATCTGGATGCTCTCCCTTACGAGGATCTGGATCTTCATATATGCAGGTTCCATCAAAACATGCCAGTCCAAATTCGTCTGGGCAAAAATGAGCAGGTACCCAGTCAAGGATAACTCCAATGCCATGCTTGTGAAGCTTGTTTACTAGATACATGAAGTCAGAAGGCTCACCATATCTTGATGTAGGAGCATAGTAACCAGTTACCTGATATCCCCATGACCCGTCAAAAGGATGCTCAGCTATACCAATCAGTTCAATATGGGTATATTTCATATCCTTGAGATATTCAACAACCCTGTCCGCAAACTGTCTGTAAGTATAAAAACCATCTTCGGTTCCATCAGGATGCTTCATCCATGATCCAATGTGGCACTCATAGATCGCAAGTGGCTGGCGATTAGGGTCTTTCCCCTTAAGCCCTTCATACCATTTTGAATCAGACCATTTAAAACCTTCCAGACTAGTTGTCCTGGAGGCATTTCCTGGTCGCAGTTCAGCATAGTTAGCATATGGATCAGCCTTATACAGCTTTCTTCCATCATTTGTTGTTATCAGGAATTTGTACAGCTCACCAATGCCTACTCCTGGAATAAAAAGTGTCCAGATATTTCCGCCCTTTGAGCGCTTCATCTCATGGGCATTCTCATCCCATCCATTAAAGTCACCTACAACATGCACTGTCTGCGCATTTGGTGCCCACACTGCAAAAAAGTATCCCTTTTTACCCTTCTCTTCAGAAGGATGTGCGCCAAGCTTCTCATATATATCGTAATGTGTTCCCTGTCCAAATAAATATTCGTCGTCCTCAGATATAAAAACCTTCTGCCCCATAAGCCCCCCTCAAGTTTTATAATACTCATTCTTAGTGCATAAAGTCTTTTTCACGTAAGATTATCATGTCGTTTTCATCGTATCTCTTATTGACAATTACATCAACCAGATGTGCTATTGAGCGCTTTTCTGCATAGTAGATTGCATCATCAACTATGTCTTTAACTTCTGCGACAGTCACTTCATGATCAAGAGTCTGTCTCTCAGAAATTCTGGTATGAAGAGCGAGAATTCCAAGATTATCTATTGCATATTCTTTTTCAAAAGCATACTGCTTGGCATATGCCACAAGCGAGTCATCGTCAAGTGCCTCTATATCTACTCTTACATTAAAGCTCTGCTTAAGAGATGGATTCTTATCAAGAAACTTATCCATATCATCTTTGGTATCCTCCATAACAAGAATAAGGCCCTTATTCTCCTCCTGAAGTATTCCCAAAAGTTCATTGACTGTTTCCTGATTCAGATCAGCTGCTCTTTGAATGATAAGAGCTCCGTTTGCAAGCTTGTCGAAAATACTGCTGGTACTCTTTTTGTTAAGAGTGTTGGCTGTAATCTTGGCAACCTTGCCGCTAAAGTTAGAATCAGAAGCCTGAACCGCCTTGATAAGGCCTTTGGCAAGATTAACTGTTCCTGCTCCCTCTTCTCCTGTTACAATAGCATTTCCAGTAAAGGCATCCATGCTAAGGTTATCAATAGCATTGATGATCTGTCGTCTGGACTTCTTGTGATGAATATATGGTCCAAAGAGCTCTTTTTCCTCAGGAGTCATTGTCCTTACGCGCTCTTCGATTTCTCTGTTTCCAAGGTGTTTCTTCTCACCTTCAGACTTATTATCTGTAGCAGACTTGGTTTCCTTCTTAGAATCCTTTTGGGCTTCCTTGCTTGCTTCTTCTACAGTTTCTTTTTCTTTTGATGTTTTCTCTTCCTGCGCCTTTTCTACGTTGTCTGTATCTTCGACCTCATTGGAATTATCTGTGTCCTCGTCTCTGTCCTCTGAAACAGCCTCAGCTTCTACCTCCTGCTCTTTTTTGCTGGCAGATAGTTCCTCGTTGACTGTATCCTCGTCTGCATCGACCTCTTCTGGGAGTTCATCCGGAATCTTATCAAGTTCATCAGTATCGGAAATTGGAACTTCCTTGGCTTCTGCCTCATCTATTACTTCATCAACTGCTGCGTTGATGACATCCTCTCTATTTACAGACCAGTCACCTCTGCCAGACGCTTTATCGTACTGTTCCTTCTTGAGTGCTTCATCGATTGCCTTCTCTATCTTTTCCTGAAGGCCTTCCTTGGTCTGCTCATCATAGTCAGCAAACATGTTTCCAGTTTCGTCAGCAACTCTGCGCTTAACAGCCTTAAGCTGCTTTTCCTTCTGATCCTGTTTGAACTTCTCCCAGTTTCCAAGGTACTCTTCTATACTGATCTGACCTGTTATCTGCTGCTCAACCTGTGGTTCTGGCTGAACGGCCATACTGATCTGACCATCATATTCCTGAGAAAGAATACTCTCAAAATGAGTAGGCATCTGGTAGCTGGCATTTGGGTGGATGACAGCTCCTGGAACTTCTTCCTCTAGTGGTTTTTCTTCATACATGCCGCTGCCAAATGCTGGGCTGGCTGGAGCTGCAACCTGTGGCTGCTGGGTCTCTTCCGGCTCCTCATACTTCTTGGCCTCGCCAAGGATTGGTCCATTTCCACCATATTTGATGTCTATACCCATCTGAGGCACTGAAGGAATATCCTGCGTCTGTGTGTCAAAAAAGATTTCCTGCATGCTGCCTGATGGCTGTTTGTCAGTTGTATCTTCATCCTTCTCAGCAGCAATGATCTCTCTAAGGCCTTCTGCCAGTGTTTCCTGAAGGTTCATGGTATTATACTGACTAACGTCTACAGTAGGCTCTTTTATCTCATTGATATGAGGATAAACAATCTCGTCTTCTCTATAAACCTTGGTGTCATCAGATACCGGCTCTTGATATGCCTGCTGAACTTCCTGCTGCATCTGTGGCTCATAAACCACTGTATCCTGTGCAGCCCCTTCTGTCCTTGATATATTGTATTCCCTTATCACCTCGTCAGTTATTGGGGGCATTTCCTTGGTAGGCTGCTTGGTATCCTGGTAAACAATCTCGGGCTGTTCCTGAGCTTTCTCTGTTTCCTCTATAGAAACCTGAGAAGCCTGCTGTGTCTCCTCGTTTCCCTTGTTCTTAAATCTGTTATACCTGTCTTGCTGTTCTGGTGAAAGAGGTTCATGAAGTGCCTTAAGTTCAAGGGCCTTCATAACATATCTTCCCTCTCCAAACCACAAGAACATTTCATCGCATTCCTCTACGCACTCTGTTGTAAGTCCTACTCTGTGATAGAGGTATGCAAGTTCATAAGCCCATCTTTCTCTATAATCGTGCTTTTTGAATTCTTCAAGGACAGCAATACGCTCCTCAAGGCTGACTTCCTGTGCCTCATAGAGCTTGTACTGCAGAATGTATCTTCCTGTGTCGCGAGGTGCAATCCTTACAAATTCCTTGTAATATTCCACAGCCTGAACAAACTCGCCCATCTTAATGGCAAGTTCACATAGCGAATAAACTATTGGTCTGCTGGTAGGATGTCTGTCATAAGCCATCAAAAGGACATCTCTACTCTCCTCGTACCTTCGATTTATCTTATATAAGTCACTGATAGTGCAGAGCATCGCTCCACTCTTAACACGTTTCCAATCTATTGTATCAGCGATTCTGACCGCTTCGGCATATCTGCCTTCCCCAATCAAAGCCTTGATCTCATCGGCTCTGATCTTATACTCCACTTTATCCAAAACTTCTACCTCTTTGGTACCAACAAAACTTCACCTTATGGTGTTTAAAAGTACCCCAAAATACTATATATAGTGTTAGTTTAACATAGCACTAGTCCTTTGTAAAATATCTGAGAGCCTTGCAAACTGCTCCAAACTCAGTGTTTCTCCGCGGGCCATTTCATTAATACCCATTTCTGCAAGGGCTTCTTGTACCTGCTGTCTTGAAACCTTAAGAGCAGGGTTGTTTGAAAGAGAATTGGACAAGGTTTTTCTTCTCTGGTTAAAAGAAGTCCTGATAATCTCAAACATATATTTTTCATCGCCCACCTTAACAGCCGGCTCTTCAAACCTTGAAAGTCTCACTACCGCAGATCCAACTCCAGGCTGTGGTATAAAACTGCTGGGAGGAACGTCCATAATGGCTTCTGCCTTGGCATAATACCCTACTGCAAGCGACAGCGAGCCATAATCCTTGTTGCCAGGTCCCATAACCATTCTGTCTGCCACTTCTTTCTGGACCATTACAGTAATACTTTCTATAGGTGCCCCGCTTTCAAAAAGCTTCATGATGATAGGTGTGGTGATGTAATAGGGGAGATTTGCAACAACCTTGATGGGTCTTCCTCCATTATAGGTTCTGACTATCTCATCTATATCCACCTTAAGAACATCTTCGTTTATTACTGTTATGTTATCATATTCTGACAGAGTGTCGGCCAGAACAGGTATCAGTGTCTTATCTATTTCAACAGCCACAACCTTCTCTGCAGCCTCTGCAAGATACTGAGTAAGACTTCCTATTCCAGGGCCTATTTCAAGGACACAGTCATCTTTAGTTACTCCTGCGGCGCTTACTATTCCATCAAGTACTCCGCTGTCTATCAGGAAATTCTGTCCAAATTTTTTCTTGGCACTCATACCAAACTTAGCCAGTACTTCTTTTGTTCTGGCACTATTTCCAAGATACGCCATATTACCTCCAAATTTCTATCTGATGCACATTCCAAAAAGTGTCATCAAAAAAGGCCATACATTCGCCTTGCGTTATCTTCTGTTATCTTAATAACTTCTTCTCTTGTGATCTTCTTTATCTCTGCCATCTTGTCTACAACATAGGGAAGATATAAAGAACAGTTCCTTTTTCCTCTAAATGGCTCTGGCGCCAGATATGGACAATCCGTTTCTAAAATAATCCTGTCCATAGGCGTGTTTTCCACAACTTCCACCATCTTTTTGGCATTCTTGAAGGTCAAAACACCTCCAATCCCGATATAAAAGCCCATCTTCGTGCATATATCCGCAATTTCTTTTGAATATGAAAAACAGTGGACTACTCCGCCTATATCCTCTGCATGCTCATCCTTCATAATATCAAGCGTATCCTGCGCCGCTTCCCTGGAATGGATAACAACAGGAAGTTTAACCTCTCTTGCTATCTGAAGCTGTCTTCTAAACCACTTTTTCTGAAGTTCAGGAGCAGGGTCTGGCCAATGATAATCTAGGCCTATCTCACCTATAGCCACGCACTTATCATCTTTGCTCCACTCTATCAGCTTTTTAATATTCTCTTCATCAAGTTCCTCAACTTCACTTGGATGGACACCTACTACTGCGTAAAAGAAATCATATTTGTGAGCAAGATCCATAGATGCCTGCGAACTTGAAAGACTTGCACCAATATTGGCAACATATCCTATTCCCGCATCCTTAAGTGAACCAATAAGCTCTTCTCTGTCTGTATCAAATTGCTCATCATCGTAATGAGCATGTGTATCAAATATCATTTTTCCTCCAAAAAGCAATTTCTTTTTAAAAAATTCTAGAAAAAAAGAACTGCCTTATATAATTTAACACAAAAAATTCATTGTGAAAACCGCATAAATACTGGATTTTTAAAATTTTTTAAATTTTTTTCAAAAAAATGCTTGCATTAATGTTTTTTACGTAGTATAGTATCACTTGTCGTTAAGACATGGCCAAGCAAGCCAAGTAAATAACGAATGCACCGCTAGCTCAGTTGGTAGAGCACCTGACTCTTAATCAGGTTGTCCAGGGTTCGAGACCCTGGCGGTGCACGCCGAGTACTGTTTTCGTGGGTATATCCCATGGGGATGGTACTTTTTCTTTGCGCGTTAAATTGAGCCATGCATGCACAAATAAAATCGCACGTCGGGAGTTTACTCACGAAAGTGCGATTTTTTATTTGTGCATATACGGCGAAAGCCGCGACAACGAGAAATGCGCAGCATTTCGAGTCTGTCGGTATGGCTCAATTTAAGTGCAAAGATCTGCGAACGCCGCGTAAATGAGAAATTCACTTTGTGAATTTCGAATCTTGCGTAGCCAATCCACCGCATTTGTTCCGAGTCTGTCGGCATGGCTTATTTTATTTACGCTCTCTTCACTCTATTCTTTCTTAGCGGCCTATGCTTAAACACCCTTATATTACTTCCAGATCTCTTTTCCTTTGCATAATTCTCATACTTCTTTTTAGAATGCTTCTGGCTTGCCCATATCTCATCTGCAACCCCTCCCCACTCTTCTGCATAATCATCGCACTTTGAGCAAAGATGTTCTACTGACTCCTCAGACTCTTCATTTGTTCCATAGGCCCCAGATCTTTCAACCATCTCTCTTAAAAGCTTAGGATTTTCCAACATCGGACATGGTCTTAAATGATTCTTATTAAACGGCTGTCCCTTGTGATACTCCATGAACAGCGGGCTCTGTAGCATTTCCAGAATTGAGTGGGTATGGATATTAGTATTAGAGAAGTGTATAAATACGCAAGGTTCAGCGTCTCCACTCGAATTAATATGGAAATAATTACGACCTCCCGCAATACATCCTCCCACTGATTCTCCATCATTCTGAAAATCCATAGGGAAGAATCCAATATCGCACTTGTCACTTCTAAGGAATCTAATCTGCTCAACCATTTTTCTTCTCTGTTCTACTGTTGGCATCAATTCTGGAACTGCGTTGTTTCCAACAGGCATATAATGGAAGAAAAATCCAAATCTCGCACCTTTTTCAGCTATAAATCTTATGAAATCAGGATTAGTTACTGCTTCTATATTTTCTCTCGTATAACAGATTGATGTTCCATAAATGATTCCATACTTTTTAAACAGACTCATAGCATTCATTACAGCATCATAATGACCGATTCCGCGACGAGCATCATTAGTCTCTGCCGTACCCTCTATTGAAAGCTGGAAAGTCAGATTTCCCAGTCTGACTACCTCTTTACAAAAATCTTCATCTATAAGTGTTGAATTTGAATAAATCGAAAACTCAACATCATTATGCTTTTCTGCAAGTTTAAGGATGTCCTTTTTTCTAACAAGTGGTTCTCCGCCCGTCATCATATATAGATAAACACCAAGTTCTTTTCCTTGAGTAACAATCTTATCCATGTCCTCAAAGGAAAGATTGTGTTTCGGGCCATAAGTGCCAGACCAGCATCCTGCGCAGTGCATATTGCAGGCACTTGTTGGATCAAACAATATAAGCCAAGGGATATTACAGCCATACTTTTCCCTATTCGCCCTTATCATCTTGGTCCCTCTAAAGAAGGCCTCATAACCAAGGTTGAGCATCATCATTTTTGCAACGTGTGGATCCGTCTCATCCACAACTGAATTAATAAATTTGACCCACCTATTGTTTGGATCTTTAAATGCCTCTCTTACAAGCTCAAGTTTCTCTTTATCTGCTCCCTCACCCCAAAAGCGCTCTGCTTCGTCTACAAGCTTGAGGTATGTCGCTGTTCTATCCTCTGCTTTATCAAGATGTTTTAAGTATTTGTCAATCAAAATGCTAAACGCATGTCTTTGCGCTTTGTGAGAAATATTAGATATTATTGTTCCCATATTATGCCCCTCCTTTATCAAAGAAATCTATCCCCATCTTCTGCCTAAATTGTAAATTTATGGGAAATTGTTTTCATTGACCAAAAGCTTATTTTTGGGGAATTTTTAGACATTTTAGAGTTTTTGCCACAAATTTCGCCCAACTCTTAAAGTAAAAAATCCTTGAGAAGAAATTTATCTTCTCAAGGATTATCTTTTTCATCTTCAATTACAATTTCGGCTAGTCCCACACTTACACTTCTTATCCTAGTCACAAAAGCCTCTGGTTCAAGCACCATTCCTTCTCTCAACCAGCGCATAACCGCAGTTAAGAATGCATCGCCAAAAAACGTGATTCCAAATTCATCTGCCTCTATTTTGTAGGCATTGCCTTGCATAAAATACTTTGCTATCGGCTCTAATGTTTGAAGAACATAATCTTTGAAACCATTCTGTCCATCAATCTTAAATGCCGCCCTATAAAAATCTTTTTCTGCGTAAAATTTGCCACACAAATCAAGTAGAAGGTCCCATCCCTTATCGTATCCGGCAAAATCCATTTTATCTACTATATCTGTCTTGAATATCCATTCAACAAGATCGTATTTGTCCTTGAAATGGTAGTAGAAGCTCTTTCTATTCATCCCACACCCATCACAAATATCAGAAACACTGATCTTATCAAAAGGTTTCTCTCGCATAAGTTTTTTTAATGCAGAAGCAAGTGCATGTTTGGTAATATTTGAATCAGCCACAACTATCGCCTCCTACATTATAAGTTATACTTCGCCAGTGGCCTTCTCCGGATGCTCTAGCATCTCCTGCATAGTATGCCATCCTAAAACAGCACATTTAACCCTTGCTGGCATATGTGCCACATCCTGAAGAGCAGCAGCCTCATCAAGAGCCTCTATGCTCTCTTCATCAGTGATTTCTCCCTTTATCATTCCCATGAAAGTTCCAGCAAGCTTTATGGCTTCCTCTTTATTCTTGCCTATGATCTGATCTACCATCATATCTACAGATGCCTGTGAAATAGCACATCCACTGCCATCATACATACCATCTTCGATAATTCCGTCCTTGAGTCTTAGCTGAAGAGTAATATCATCTCCACAACTAGGGTTAACTCCTCTTAAAATAAGATCAGGATTCTCCATCTTGCCCTTGTGAACAGGATGAAGATTATGCTCATTTACTATTTCACGATATAACTGTTTAAGCTCCATATCCCATAACCTCTCTAACCTTGGAAAGCTTATCAAGGAATATCTTTACTTCCTCTTCTGTATTATAAAAATATACACTAGCTCTTGCAGTAGATCCTGCGCCTATAAACTGCATAAGTGGCTGGGCACAGTGATGGCCTGCTCTTATACAAACATGATCGTCGTTAAGGACAGATGACATATCATGAGGATGAACTCCCTCCATTGTAAATGTCACTATTCCGCAGTGCTTTTTATAATCCTTAGAGCCATAAACCTTGATATATGGAAGTTTCTCAAGACCTTCCATAAGAAGCTTCGTAAGTTTAAGTTCCTGTTCTTCTATTGTATCAAATCCAACGTTTTTAAGATACTCTATAGCTGAAGCAAGTCCAACTGCATCTCCTGCATTAACAGTTCCTGCTTCAAATTTATGAGGTATTTCAGCATATGTGGCGTCAGTTCTAGTCACATATTCAATCATCTCACCGCCAGTTAAAAATGGCTGCATTTTCTCCAGCAGTTCGTATCTGCCATACAAAGCACCAATTCCCATAGGAGCCAGCATCTTATGGCCTGAAAAAGCAAAGAAATCAGCACCAAGCTCCTGAACGTTAACTGCCATATGTGGAGTAGACTGTGCTCCATCAACAACTACGATAGCGCCTTTTGAATGAGCATATTTAGCAATTTCTTTTACTGGATTGGTTACTCCAAATACATTAGATACATGTCCTATGGCAACAATCCTGGTCTTGTCAGTAATCTTTGTCTCATACTCCTCTTTGGAAATAAGACCCTCTTCATCTGGCTCAAGGAATATCAATTTTGCTCCGTTCTTTTTTGCAACCATCTGCCATGGAAGAAGATTACTGTGGTGTTCCATTACAGTTACAACAATCTCGTCGCCCTCGTGAACATTCTCAAGTCCATAGCTATACGCCACAAGATTTAATGATTCTGTAGTATTTCTGGTAAAGATAATTTCCTCACTTCTACCTGCACCTATAAAATCTGCCACAACTTTTCTAGCATTCTCGTAAGCCTCTGTGGCATCCATGCTCCAATCATACAATCCCCTTAATGGATTTGCATTTTTTGTCTTATAAAAATTTTCAACAGCTTCCAGAACCTGCCTTGGTCTTTGGGATGTAGCTGCATTGTCAAAATATACATAGTCGCCGGAGTTTAAAATATCAAAATCCTTGCGAAACTCCTGTAGGTTGCCCATTGGCTTATCTCCTTAATCTCCTATAATCAAGCAATATTCTGAATAAAATACTGCACTCTCTGCATTAGTTCTTCGTCAGGAATAAGCCTTGCAACACTATCAAGTCTTGCCTTGATCATGATTCTCTTAGCCTCATCCTCGTCTATGCCTCTTGTCTGCATGTAAAACAGAATATCTTCACCAAGCTGACCAATAGTAGCACCATGTCTTCCGTCAACGTCCTCTTCCTGGCATAGAATGATTGGCATTGTGCGGTTTACAACATCCTCACTCAGCAAAAGAGTATCTTCCTGCTCATCTCCAACTGATCCTGCGCTTCCATTCTTAAAGTCAATGGTAAACCTAAGTGTCTTCTGGGCATTACCCATCAGAACTCCCTTAAACTGCAGTAGAGCATTAGTCTTTTTGCCTCTGTGGTCTGCTACAAAATTAATGTCAAGGTTATCTTCTCCCGCGCAATAATAGCCTGTATCACTAGTAAAATCAGACTGCTTGCCAGCGAGATTGATATAGCATCCATTCCAGGCCTTGAAAGCTCCAAGTTCAAGTGATATAAGCCTTATAGCGCCATTTTCAAAGCAGGCTCCACCAATATCATCAAAATGAATATACTGGTTACCAAGAAGCTGCGTCTTAACCAAATTGACTCTTGCGCCTTCTTCTGCAAGGATTCTAGTGCTTACTCCCAAAAAGCCTACAGCTCCTGCGTCCTGTGAACTGTAATCCATGATAACAGTCACTTCTGAATCCTTGCGGGCATGAATGACCTGAGATGCAAGCATTCCTTTGCCATTCTCCATATCAAATCTAAGAATTACAGGTCTTTCAACTTTTTTACCCTCATCTACGGTGAAAATATCTGTCTTGGCACCAGCTTCAATAAACAATTTATCGACATCAATGCCCATTCCTGTTCTGACAGCCTGCTCTTCATCTCTTAATGAGGTATCCCCATTAGGACCTCCTGGCACTCCAGTGGTAAAAAGAATCTTTTCTTTATTGGCCCTGAATACTTCTCCAGCTTCCTCAAAAGATACTCCTCTTTTGAGAACCACTCCATCAGGAAGATCCTTAACTTCAGGTCCAACAAGTGAATCAATATTTATATCTGCGGCATCTATTGTACTGTCATTTACTTTCAAGAAATTATATGTGTAAACAGGCAGTACATTTACCTTCATATTCAAATCTCTGCTCATGTTACTTGCTCCTATTAGTGTCCGCTCATCTCAAGCTTGATAAGATTGTTCATCTCAACTGCATATTCAAGCGGAAGTTCCTTGGATACAGGATTAGCAAATCCGCTTACTATCATTGCCCTGGCATCTTCTTCACTAATGCCTCTGGACATAAGATAAAAAATTGCATCATCACTGATTCTACCAATCTTTGCCTCGTGTCCTACGTCAGCATCATTGGTTCTGATATCCATAGCAGGGATTGTATCTGCTCTTGAAATGCTATCAAGCATAAGAGAATCACATGAAACAGAAGCCTTTGCCTTTTTGGCAGTCTTCTGAATTGTTACACTACTTCTGTAGGTACCAATACCGCCGTCCTTGGAAATAGACTTGGTAGAGATACTAGATGATGTTCCCTCTCCGATATGAACAACCTTAGCTCCTGTATCAAGATTCTGGCCCTTACCTGCAAATGTAATACCTGTAAATTCCATCTTGGAGTTATTACCCTTTAGGATTGTCATTGGATAAAGATATGAAGTATGTGAACCAAATGATCCAGATACCCATTCCATTATTCCGCCTTCCTCAACAACTGCCCTCTTTGTATTAAGGTTATACATATTCTTGGACCAGTTCTCGATTGTGGAATAGCGAAGTCTTGCGCCCTTTCCAACAAAAAGCTCAACGCATCCTGCGTGGAGATTGGCAACGTTATACTTGGGAGCAGAGCATCCCTCTATAAAGTGAAGGTCCGCACCCTCATCTACGATTATAAGAGTATGTTCAAACTGACCAGCTCCAGCCGCATTTAATCTAAAGTATGACTGAAGTGGAATATCCACCTTAACTCCCTTAGGAACATACACAAAAGAACCACCCGACCAAACTGCTCCGTGAAGAGCCGCAAATTTGTGGTCTGTTGGTGGAACAAGCTTCATGAAATGTTCCTTGATCATATCTGCGTATTCACCATGAAGTGCGCTTTCAAGGTCTGTATAAATAACTCCCTGAGCAGCTACCTCATCCTTGACATTGTGATATACAAGCTCTGAGTCATACTGCGCGCCAACTCCAGCAAGAGACTCTCTCTCTGCCTGAGGGATTCCAAGCTTTTCGAAGGTGTTCTTGATATCCTCAGGAACATCCTCCCACTTGCCTTTCATATCTGACTTATGTCTTACATAAGAAGATATTCTGTCCATATCGAGGCCCTCAATACTAGGTCCCCAGTTAGGCATCTTTATCTCTTCATATAACTTAAGACATTTTAATCTGAAATCTCTCATCCATTCCGGGTCATTCTTTTCCTCGGAAACCTTAAGAACAGTTTCCTCAGTGAGACCCTCTTCCATTCGATAGAATTCAGCTTCTGTCTCTACATCTTTAAAATCATATAAACTGCGGTCGATATCGGCCACAACCTGTTTATTATCGCTCATGTCTTTCCTCTTTAGATAAATCTTTCAAAACCATTTGCGTTGATCTCATCCACTAATGAACCATCACCTGTATGAACAATATTGCCCTTAACAAGTACATGTGTATAATCAACGTGAAGTGACTCCAATATCTTAGTGCTATGAGTAATTATAAGAAGAGCTCCGTCTTTCTTCTTCTGATACTCTTCGATACCCTTAGATACAGTACGAACAGCGTCTACATCAAGTCCGGAATCTGTTTCATCAAGAATTGCAAACTTAGGATTGAGCATAAGAAGCTGCAATATCTCTGCCTTCTTTTTCTCACCACCAGAAAAACCAACATTAAGATCTCTGTCAGCATATGACTCATCCATAGAAAGGATTTCCATAGCTGCCTTCAAGGATTTCTGGAAGGCAAGAAGCTTAACAGGCGCTCCAGTCTGCGCATGATATGCATTTCTTATGAAACTAGAAAGAGATATTCCAGGAACCTCATATGGATTCTGGAAAGAAAGAAACATTCCAGCCTTGGCCCTCTTATCTGCAGAAGCTTCTGTAATATCCTGTCCCTCAAAAATAATATTACCTTCAGTAACGTTGTAATGTGGATTACCCATAAGAGTATAACCAAGTGTAGACTTACCTGCTCCGTTAGGGCCCATAAGTACATGAGTTTCTCCTGGTTTGATATCCAAATTGATTTTATTAAGTATAGGAAGTTCATTATCAATTGATACTGATAAATCCTTAACCTGTAACAAATACTGATCTGACATAACATTTTTCCTTTCGAAAATTATCCAAAATGTTTTCCTACTAACTTAGTAGGATTTATATTAACACCGCACCCTTACGATGTCAATTGACAAACAATGATAGTTTATCATAAAAGTTCTTGACATACTACTTAAAAGTGGGTAGAATACATTCTTGTCAGCACCTTGCGGGTGTAGTTCAATGGTAGAACACCAGCCTTCCAAGCTGGATACGTGGGTTCGATTCCCATCACCCGCTTTCTGCTATTTTTTTTGCAATTTTTCTAAATGCAAATGATTTGCATTTGCAAGTACTAGAAACAAGATCAAGGAGAAAATATGGAACTTATATTAGATGTAGTAATCGACGCACTAATTGATTCCCTTAAGATATTGCCATTCTTATTTATCACATATCTTATTATGGAGTATTTAGAACATAAGACTGCTGAGTTTACTTCCGGCATTGTAGAAAAAACAGAGCACTTCGGACCTTTATGGGGAGGCCTGATAGGAGCATTTCCTCAGTGTGGTTTCTCAGCAGCAGCATCGAACCTGTATGCTGGCCGCGTTATAACTTTAGGAACACTCATCGCTATATACTTATCCACTTCAGATGAGATGATTCCTTTGTTTATATCAGAGCAGGTTCCAATAAAGACTATGATTCAGGTTCTTGCTATCAAGGCTCTGATCGGAATTCTCGCAGGCTTTGTGATTGATTTTGTAGTACATGCCTATCACAAGGCTCACAACAAATCTATAAATGACCCAGTTAGAATTTCTTCACTTTGTGAAAAAGAACATTGTCACTGCGATGATGACGAGTCAGAGGGATTATTTGGCATTGTAAAATCTGCATTTGTTCATACTTTCCACATTTTTGTATTTGTACTGATCCTTACTTTAGTATTAAATCTTGTGATTGAACTTATTGGCGAAGATAAGGTTGCCCTTCTTTTAAAAACAAGTCCCGTCATCAGCCATATCCTCGCCGGGCTTGTTGGGCTTATTCCTAACTGTGCTGCTTCTGTTATCATAACTGAGCTCTATCTTGATCAAATGATCACTTTGGGAACTATGATGTCAGGTCTTTTAGTTGGAGCTGGAATTGGACTATTAGTTCTATTTAGAGTTAATGACAATAAAAAAGAGAACATCAACATTGCTCTTCTTTTATTCTTCATTGGAACTGTGATTGGACTACTTATCGATCTTATTGGAATTACTATTTAAGATATTGAGGAAACTATGAGCTGTAAAATACATGCAGAATCGTATGATGAGATAATTGAACGCAACTGGCCGGAAGGTGTCAAGAAGACAAAACAAAGGATTGATATTTTCAAGATTCTTTATGGAAGTCATGAACCCCTATCTGCGGCAGATATTTATACAAAGCTGAATAATGAACATCTTTCTGAGATGTATGCTTTTTCCACCATATACAGAAATCTTATTGCATTTGAAAAAGCTGGTGTCATATCTAAAACTGTTCTTGCCACCGAAGAAACTGCTCTCTACGAGTTAAAGTCCGGCAAGCACAGACACTATGTCGTGTGCCTAAAGTGCCACAAGAAAATGCCTATCGCTGTATGTCCGCTTCATGAGATTGAACACGAAATCGAGCATTCCGTTCCAGGATTTGAAATAACAGGTCACAACCTTGAGATCTACGGCTACTGCGAAAACTGCTCAAAAGAGAAATAAAAGAAAAATAATAAGAGCCATCACATCCATTTGAATGTGGTGGCTCAAATTATTGTACTGACTAAAGCAATTGATTATTAACTAGTCTAAACCTGGTGTAAAAAATCTAATTGAATTAGTTGTTTGATGCCTCTGAAGTAGCCTCTGTTGCAGCCTCTTCCTCAGATGAAGCCTCAGCTGAAGCGTCTGATGTAGCCTCAGTAGCCTCTTCTACAGATGAAGCATCTGATGCAGCCTCAACAGCCTCTTCTACTGAAGATGCCTCTGAAGCAGCCTCAACAGCCTCTTCTACAGATGCTTCTACAGAAGCCTCTACAGATGTCTCTTCTACAGCTGTCTCTACAGTTGTCTCTCCGCAACCAGCAAGTACTGCTGCTGAAAGTGTTAATGCTGAAAGTAATGTTACGATATTCTTCTTCATAATATATAATCTCCTCTTCTAACCTTTATACTTTGCAATTACATTGCAAGCCAATTGCTTCAGTACGAAATAAGATTATATACTCTGAATTTTTAAATGTCATGAATGAACTTGTGCATTTTCTCTTAAGATTTCTTTAAGATTTTGTTAATAATTCACAAAAACATTAATAAAAATCAAGAAATCGTCAATTTGAAAAGTATCCTCCAAAGGTCACCGAACCATTTTGCGTATCATTATCATACTCAAAAGAAAGTGATACTCCTGAAGGATCTACATCTTTTAAACTCTCGCATGGAAGGGTAAAACTTGTATCTGTGGTGTTTTTTACAATAAACTCCCAGGCATTACTATCTGTATGTACTTCCAATTTTATTCCCATCAGTGTATAGCCTGATTCCAGAATATTTCCATCACCAATGAGATTTCCAGAATATGTATCTGTTGTAATATCATGGAGAACAATGCTATTAATATCAAAGCCCATTTGGTTAATAATATATGAATTTATCTGGATATTTTTAGCCTGCTCAGCGTTGGCTGTCGCCTCTTCCTGATAAGTGCCATCTAGTTTCCCCTGAACTGTGCTATAGCTGTCAGTAAGCTCTGCTATCGTAGGAAGAACAGCATCTATCTTTTTGTCACTCATCTTAGTGAAATCCAAGGCTTCTATTTCTGTCACTTTAACGCCTAGCGTGTCAAGTTCTGGCCTTAATGAGGTGTCTGCTATATCAAGATATGTTTCTTCTGCAGCTGCTCTGGCCTGAACAAGCTGGTTTCTTGCATTCTCTGCTTCTGACAGTTTTTCTTCAGATGGTTTACATCCTACTAGCAGAAGCATCATGGCAAGTACTCCTAATAGAACTGATTTATTCTTTTTCATAGGTTTCTCCTAACTACTTTAATTCGCTAGTACTTATTATACCTCACGAAACCCTTGCCAATACACTGTTATTATAATAATAATCCATGATCAGTCCCACAACATATCTGTAGCTGGCCTTTCCTGCAGAAACACCATTTACCTTCAGATTTGTATCAACGAAAGTATCCGCAGCTTTTTTAACTGTTTCTGTCTTGATAACGGCCTTTTTTTCAACCTCTTGCCAGCCCTCTGGAGAAAGAAACTGATTATCATATTTGACTCTATCAGAAATCTTTACGTGCTTCTTGTATTCTTTTTCCCCTACAGCATCATAAAAGTCATTGTTTATGTAATTGAGGACTCCCAGATAACCACTATATTGAAATACAATGTCATCAGAATTTATGCACGCCAGAAATCCAAAGAAATTTGCTTCATCCTCATATATGTATCCGTGAGTGTGCGCAAGTTCATGGCACATAGTAAACGGCTTGTGCATCATGTTCATGGTATCGTTATAATTTGCTTCCATAGAAAATGGAAAATAATATCCCTGCATGTACTGCTGACACATAAAGTCTGAAAAATACAGGGCTTTAGGAGTTACATAATATCCCCCAAGTCTTGGATATTCGCCAGAGAGTCCCAACATTGCCTCTTTTGCAGTTTCCGCCATATTTCCCTCATATAACACATTTCCATTCTCGTCATGTGGAACCTTCTTAGAAAGCTCATTGCACTTTCTAACCACATAATCTCTTAGCTGAGTAAGTTCAACTATATTATAGTCATCCTCCGATGCCTGAACTCCGATTCCTATGCGGGAACAATGGTATAACACGAAACAATTCAGGCTCATTATAACTATAGTAATTGTTAAAAGAACTGGTGTTACCCTGTAGAGGATGTCTGATATCTTATTTAATATCCCGCCTGCCAATGTATCTTTCCTACTGTTCTCCCCAGAAAACCTTGCTACAGTAAGGATAATTGTATGGACTAGAACAAACACCAGCAAAAAAGCTATGTACAAAACCACCGCTACCAGCAAAACTTCTCCCACAGAAAAGCCCACAAGACTTGTAACTCTTCCATATAAACCTGTAATTACCGGAAAAATATTAGTGACATAAAAGTCAGAAAAAGCCGCACTTTTCCATGCAGCTACATTAAAGATAATACATAGTCCTATAATAATTATAATTGGTAAAGAATACGCTGTTTTCCCCTTTTTCATCAGCAATACCCCCGACGCGTCCTAATAAAAATATTGTACTGAGCAAATATGTACTAGGCATGTCCAAAAGAGGGCCAAAACGTTCATATTTTATACATATTTTAGTTTCGCTTTAGGCTACTATGCTAAAATTATTAAGGTAGGAAGAGTTTGTACTAATAAAATGAGGTAACAAAATGAGACTACTACTTGCAGATGATGAAGTTGAACTTGTAAACGCACTTGTGGCGATACTAAAACATAGTAACTACACTGTCGATGCTGTCTATAATGGAACAGACGCCCTCGACTATGCCCTTACCGGCGATTATGACGGCATAATACTTGATATTATGATGCCTGGTCTTGATGGCATGGATGTCCTTAAAAAATTACGTGAAAAAGGCCTTTCCACGCCAGTTCTATTTCTTACTGCCAAAACTGAAGTTGATGACAGAATAAAGGGTCTTGACCTTGGAGCAGATGACTATCTTCCTAAGCCCTTTGACATGGGTGAGCTTTTGGCCAGAGTCCGTGCAATGCTCCGTAGAAAATCTGACTTTTCACAACCCAATCTGACTTGTGGAAACCTAACTCTTGACAGGGCTGGTTACGAGTTATCAACTCCTGATCATGAAAAAATCAGGCTCTCAGGCAGAGAGTTTCAGATGATGGAGATGCTCATGACTTCACCAGGAAGAATCATTTCCGTAGACAATTTTATGGATCATATCTGGGCAGACGGCGAGGCCGATGTAAATGTAGTATGGGTTTATGTCTCAAACCTTAGAAAAAAGCTGGCATCACTTGATGCAACCTGTGAAATAAAGGCAGCCAGAGGACTTGGCTATTCAATCAGTGAAGCAAATTAGAGAGGTACTCTATGGTCAGAAAGCTTAGAAAAAAATTTGTCATAACAGCCATGCTATCCCTTTTAGTAATCTTAGTTGTCATGATTGGCATTATAAATGCAGTAAACGTCTACAGTATGTTTCAGGATGCAGACAATCTATTAACCATGTTGGCTGATAATAACGGCTACTTTCCTGACATGCGCCGCATGAATCCGGCTCCTGCAGATGATAAATTAACTCCTGACAAGCCTTTTTCTTTTGATAGATTAAATGATGCCAAAAGAGTGGAAATGCCCTACCAATCAAGGTATTTCTTTGTTCGTTTCGATGCGGATGGGGCCATAACAGAAACCAATCTCATGCATATCGCTGCCATCTCAGAGGCTTCAGCATCCGACTATGCAAGTGCTGCATATGCAGGAAATAAAGCAAAGGGGATGTATCACTCCTATAGATATTACAGAGTTAATAATGAGGATGGTACAAGCCTCATCATTTTTGTAGATCTGAGCGTTTCTATGATCAATGTCTACAAGCTGTTATTCCAGTCACTTTGCATCGGAGCTCTAGCCCTTGTTGCAATGTTTATCCTGGTATATATGTTCTCAGGCCGTGCTGTTGCCCCGGTTGTTGAATCCCTTGACAAGCAAAAGAGATTCATAACCGATGCCGGTCACGAATTAAAGACGCCACTCGCAGTGATATCTGCAAATGTCGATGTATTAGAGCTTGAAGGTGGAAAAAATGAATGGACTTCAAGTATAAAGAACCAGACCAAGAGAATGAACGATCTTGTGAAGAATCTTTTGACCTTATCCAAAATGGATGAGGAAGTAATGCATGTAGTATACTCTGACTTTGATATGAGTAGTGTTATCAGGGAGTCTGCAAGTTCATTTGAGACTATTGCTTCTTCTAAGGGCAAAAACTATATGGTAGAGATAGATGATGGCATACATATTACAGGCGATAAAAATGCCATCTCTCAGCTTTCTTCCCTGCTTATAGATAATGCTATAAAGTACTCCTCTGACAAAGGCCGTATCTTTGTCAAACTATCCAAAACAAACACTATCCAATTTGAGGTTTCAAATACCTGCGATAATATTCCTAAGGGAAATCTGGACAGATTATTTGACAGATTCTACAGAGCAGATTCATCAAGATCTAGAGACACCGGCGGATACGGTATTGGGCTTTCTGTAGCAAGAGCCATTGCCACTTCTCACGGCGGCACAATAGAAGCTCAAAAAGAAGGAGATAACATAATACGCTTTTTAGTTACGCTTCCCAAGCAGTTACCAAAGAGTATACAGCGAACCAAATGATAACATTTTGTAAATTTCTCATAAACTACGCGGGTTTATGCACTTATCATGCTATAATTAATTTACAAAATATAATGCATTTGGGAGGTAACTGATGTATAAAAAGGGAGATAAAGTAATTATCTTAGACTACAATGGCAAACCACTAGTTCCCCATGTCGTTGCCGAGATTGAGGATGTTTATGGTCAGGACCGCGTAAGACTCAACTTACCAGATGGAGCCTGCTGTCTTGAATTCGTAAACCACTTCGAGAAGATTGATGAAGACACCTACAACAAATACCTGCATGCAGTACATGAAAGAGAAAAAGAGCTGCCTGTAGACCTCCAGATAGACATTAGAAAATTTGCTTCCAAGCACCCAAGGCGCAGGAAAGATGAGATCATCAAAAAGTTTGATTTAGATAAACGCTATGTTTCAATCCTGAACGCCTATATGGGCCGTGTTAATATGTACGGAAAAGAAAATATAAATGAGCGATTTCTTTTCGAATACAAGGAAGCTCTTTATGGAATAGTAGAAACCAGAACCTTTTTCCACGAGCTCGACGACTCTATTCCAATTCCCGATTACCTGATAGGTTAATTGCAATTCCAATCAGGATCAGACAGTAAGGCATAGAAGTTACCTGTGGAAAAGATATCTGATTAAAAATAAAATACGAGATAACAGGGAGCGCGCAAATGACTTTTGCATGCTCCTTTTCTTTTGCCATAGCAAGTTTGTAGATGACCGAGATAAATAGTCCCAAGTAGGTTATGGCTCCGATAAGGCCTCTTTCAAGCAGAACCGTAAGTAGCTCGCAGTGAGCATTTGTAAGGGCTGCCCCATTAAATACATTGGTAAAAGAGCTATTCCAGTACCCGTCAGACATTGCATAAGGATAAAGGCAGTCCTGGCCAATTCCCACAAGCTTTTGCCAAGGTGATAATCCGGCGTAAATCTCAGCGCACATCCGCCAAATGATCCCTCTTCCATTTCCAAAATCCTCAGAAAAATTCATTATCAAAAGCACAATCGCTGTGGCTAGAGCAGCAACCATCACTACTATGTAAATCTTTTTGTATGTTTTTGAGTAAAAAGAAACCTTTATCTCTTCAAATAATCTTGATACTCTGTAGACGAAAAATGCTGCGGCTATGATAATTGCTCCAACATGAGATCTACAAATGACCAGCAAAAGGTTATCGCTGTAGTTATAATAATTTCCTGCAAACATCATCAGAATATCAACTATGCTCATAGATATCCCAAGAACTATAGCCTGGATCAGAAAAGCTTTGAAGTTTTCTCTATCTAATGTGCCATACCACAAAAGAAGTCCATAGCAGGCGCAAATTATAAGCCCTGCTCCTTCACTCCCCTGCAAAAACAGAGCAACCAGGCCCACTATTGTATATATTCCCAACAGGAAAAAGCGAGAGGAAAATCTTTTTTGAACAAACATAAATCCCACGCCCAGTGGAACCCAGATAGAAAGAAAGCCTGAAAACCAGTTAATATTTCCAATAGTAGCTACAAACGATGAGTTTTGTCCAGCAATCATAAAAGGAAAAATACTCATTCTATTTAATATAGAAAGTGCAAACTCAAAAAGGGGCACCAGCAAAAACAGGGCCAGAATCTGACTTTTAAAAAATCCGCTTTTACTTATAAATATGCAAAAGGAAATGGCAACAAGAGTTGTCAAAAGGCCATTTCTCCATCCCTCATATCCAAAGAAAGCCACCTTTTTATCTACAGAAAAAAGCCAGGAGATAAAGCAGGAGAATAGGGTTCCATATAGAAAGAATTTATCTATGTTATTATCCAGAGCCTTTCCTTCTTCGCCAGCCTCTTTTCTATATCTGACAAGTTCTCTTATAAGAAGGATAATGACAAATGGGATACTTATGACAAGGTAGCATAAGGCCTTGGCTTCGCCTAGTTCATAATATCCCGCATTCATATAAAGTGGCAAAAAGCCGCATAATAACAGCATATATAGCAAATATAGAAGTTCCATGTCTGACCTCTTTTTTATTTTGTTTCAAGCATTGCCTTTATCTGTGGGTTGTCCGGGGAAATCTCAAAAGTCATCCTCTTTTTTGTTACAGGATGGTCTAAAACAAACTTGTAGCTAACAAGGCATACATCTTTTACAGCTTTTTTATCTGAAAGCTCGGTAGACTTAAGTGTTCCGTACTTCCGATCTCCAAGAATCGGATGCCCTATATTAGAAAGCTGAACTCTTATCTGATGAAATCTTCCAGTAAGAAGTTTTATTCGCAAAAGAGATTCCTCTTTAGTTTCTGCTATGACCTCATATTCTAACTTAGCATCCTTAACTTCTCCTGACATGATTCTGATGCTGCTTCCATTTTCAAGTGTAATGGTATTTTCATTAAGGCTTTGTTTCTCTTTTTCTGATATAACAGCTGCAAAACCGTCTTCTTTTCTTACTAGAAGATTTTCAAGTTTTCCCTTTTTCTCCTCAAAAGTTCCATAGCATAAGGCATAGTAATATTTGTCAGTAGTTCTTTTCTTTATCTGGGAAGCGATGTCTGTAGCGGCATTCTTGTTCTTGGCCAGGATGATAACTCCCTCTACAGGCTGATCAAGCCTATGGACTGTTGCAACATATGGGGGCTTTCTTCCTTCATTTTTCCCTCTATTCTGGCGGCTTATATAATTTCTTGCAGCACTGACAACATCCATACTATAGGATTTAGCGCCTTCTGTAGCCATGCCTGCAGGCTTATGGCACACCAAAATGTCATTGTCTTCATATATGTATTCTATGCTTTTCATTCTTATTTCCTTGTTATTATCATATGATTTCAAAAGAAAACTCCTACCCGGAAACCGGATAGGAGTCACATGATCTATCTAGCATCAAACCTTGAATCTGTATCCCACGCCCCAGATTGTCTCTATGTACTGAGGATTTGATGTGTCATATTCAATCTTCTCACGGATTTTTTTGATATGAACTGTAACAGTTGCAATATCTCCGATTGAATCCATGTTCCCAATTTTTCTAAAGAGCTCTTCCTTGGTAAATACGTGGTTTGGATTTTCTGCAAGGAAAGTAAGAAGATCAAACTCCTTAGTTGTAAAGCTCTTCTCCTGATCATCAACATATACTCTTCTGGCAGTCTTATCAATCTTAAGACCACGGATCTCGACAAAATCATTGTTCTCGTGACCTGATCCGACAAGCCTTGAATATCTTGCCATATGCGCCTTTACACGGGCAACCAGCTCAGATGGGCTAAATGGCTTGGTTATATAGTCGTCAGCTCCAAGTCCAAGTCCTCTTATCTTGTCGATATCATCCTTCTTGGCAGAAACCATAAGGATCGGCACATCCTTCTTTTCCCTAATGTGCTTACAAACCTCAAATCCGTCCATACCTGGAAGCATCAGATCCAAAATGATAAGGTCAAAATCCTCTGCTAGAGCAGTTTCAAGACCTGCATCTCCAGTATTCTCAATTTTAACCTCAAAGTCGCTCAGCTCAAGATAGTCCTTCTCAAGATCAGCAATAGCCTCTTCATCCTCAACAATAAGAATTCTACTCATACACGTCTCTAACCTTTCTTTTTTATTGTGTTTCGTGGTCTACTGTGACAGTTTCCTGGTTGTCTGCATACTCAACGTACTTTCTCAGTACAAAGTGCATGCATGTTCCCTCTCCCTCATGGCTAGTAGCCCATATATATCCGCCATGATCCTCTATTATCTTTTTAACAATAGATAAACCGATTCCACTTCCTCCCTGCTTGGAATTTCTAGAAGCATCTGTTCTATAGAATCTGTCGAATATGTTAGGAATGTCTCTCTGAGCAATTCCCTTACCATTATCCTCCAGTTCTACTCTGATGGAATCAATCTCATCAAGGATCCTGATATCAATCTGGCCTGTCCCATCATCTCTATCAAGATATTTGACGCTATTACTAACTACATTATTAACTACACGCTTTATCTGCTCCGGATCAGCAACAATCTGCGTATCAGGCGCAGTCAGGTTTGAATAATTAAGCTTTATGGATTTACTCTCAAGGTCTGCACCAATCTCTTCAATGCAATCTCCAAAGTAATCTCCCACATTAAGTTTTATGAAATTATAAGGAATTCTGTTGTTATCAATACTGGAGTACAAGGTAAGCTCATTAATAAGGTTGTTCATATCATTAGCCTTATTATTGATGATCTTGATGTACTTCATCTGTTTCTCCGGGTTATCAGCGACACCCTCTAAAAGTCCCTGAGAATAACCCTTTATTGCCGTGATAGGGGTTTTCAGGTCATGAGAAATGTTACTTATAAGCTCTTTATTCTGCTTCTCTCGTAATATCTTTTCCTCAGCAGATTCCTTGAGCCTAAGTCTCATGTCCTCGTAATTACGATACATGGCCCCGATCTCGCCCTTTTCCTTGACATCTGTCGGTAACATGTAGTCGAAATTACCATCCTGAATATGCTGCATTGCAACATTCAGCTCATCTATTGGCTTGAAGAAACTGTTACCTATCCACATGGTCAAAAGAAAACTCGTGATCAGAAGGATACCGATGATCGCAATTCCCATGTAGATGAACAATGAGGCTGTCAGAGCCGTTCTAATACCTGAGATAATGTACAGACTTCCCTGATCACCTGTAGAAAATCTAAAATCAATCTGCTTGACCAAATGCTTGGAAGCAGTATAGTAAATACCCTTTATATCTGTTCCATACCCTGGAAGTTCATCCATGACATCCTGGGCTCTATCCATATTTGCCACATAATATACTTCATCATTTCTCATGACAAGGAGAAATGAATATTTTGAAGCAATTTTGCTATCTACGCTTTGAAGATAATCTATATCCTCTAATATAAACGGATTAACAATACATGCTAGAGCTATATCATGTGTAACTTCATCTGCCATATCAGCAAAAGTCTCGCTGGGGTCTGATACCATACTATAATCAAACCCGCTGGAAATCTCGTTTAGCTTTTGCTCATATACAAGATATCTGCCTACTGCAAAAAATGTTCCCAGGGCCAGGATAATAGGTATAATAACTATCGCCACTGACGTAATTAAGAGTTTTGTACGAAAACGCATTATATACCCCCGGCAACCTATATCTGTGCACCTATCAAAATTATATCATAAAATCGTCACTGATTGTTAATATGAAATTCTCTATTTCTTGTTGAAATGTTTATCAATATTTCAATCAGAAATTTGTGCCGCCAGACTCACATCAAAAAGAGCCCCGAAAAACGGGGCTCCTAATGCTATTATATTAGATTCCAAGTAACTTACTATATTCAGCAAGGGCTCCATCTGTCTCGTGAGCAAGAACCTTCTTGGCAAGAACCTTGCCAAGCTGAACGCCTTCCTGATCGAATGAGTTAATATTCCATACAAAGCCCTGGAACATAACCTTGTTCTCGAAATGAGCAAGGAGTGCTCCAAGTGACTTAGGATTAAGTTCATCACCAATGATGATACTTGAAGGGCGTCCTCCCTTGAAGTTCTTATTGGCATTCTCATCTTTTTTGCCGCAGGCAAAAGCTACTATCTGAGCTGCTACATTAGCACAAAGTTTCTGCTGGCTTGTGCTATCCTGAATGTTTACATCATTCTGAAGCTGGCTGTTTTTAAATCCAATAAACTGAAGAGGAATAATATCTGTTCCCTGGTGAAGGAGCTGATAGAATGAATGCTGTCCGTTTGTTCCTGGCTCACCAAAGATTACAGGACCTGTTACATAGTTAATAGGCTCACCAAAGCGGTTTACACTCTTACCATTTGACTCCATGTCAAGCTGCTGAAGGTGTGCTGGAAAACGGCTAAGTCCCTGTGAGTAAGGAAGTACAGCTGTGCTGTCATATCCAAGTACGTTTCTCTCATATACACCAATCATAGCATCAAGCATTGCAGGGTTCTTGAGCATATCTTTTTCTGTGGCAAGCTTATCTTCCTCTGCAGCGCCATCAAGGAACTGAGCAAATACGTCAGGACCAAATGCCAGTGAAAGAACTGCTCCGCCAACTCCTGATGTAGAAGAATAACGACCTCCGATATAGTCATCCATAAAGAATGCCTCTAAGTAGTTGTCGCTCTTAGCAAGAGGAGAAGTCTCAGAAGTAACAGCGATCATGTGCTTGCTAGCATCAAGTCCAGCCTTCCTTAGTGCATCTGTTACGAAAGACTCGTTTGTAAGTGTTTCAAGTGTTGTTCCTGACTTTGAAACAAGGATAAAAATTGAATGAGCAACATCTACTGAATTAAGTACTGCGCTTGCATCATCAGGATCCACGTTACTGATGAACTTAGCTTCCATCTTGAAGTTGCCTGTTCTCTTAGCCCAGTTCTCAAGAGCAAGATACATAGCTCTTGGTCCAAGGTCAGATCCACCGATACCGATCTGAACTACTGTTGTGAACTTCTCACCCTTGGCATTTGCAATTTCACCAGAATGAACCTTATTAGCAAAATCAGCAATTCTCTTCTGCTCTTTTACATAGAATTCACGTTTATTTACGCCATCAGCTATAACATCAGCAGCAAGCTGACCTCTTGTAAGCTGATGAAGAACCATTCTCTTTTCACCAGTATTTATTACTTCGCCGCTTAAAAGAGCTTCATACTTTTCTGAAAGCTCTGCTTCTTTTGCAAGTTTAGAGAGAGCTGCAAGAACATTGTCATCAACTTCTTTTGCTGCATAGTTGTAACTAAGTCCAGCTGCCATAGGAACTGAATAGTTTTTAACTCTCTTTGCGCCGTTTTCTCCGGCCATAACGTCTACAAGATTTACACGAGCTACGTTTTTTAGCTCATTGTAAGAATTAAGTGTGTCAAGATTTTTCCAATTCGCCATTTTTATGTCCTCCTATTGGGATGTGGAAAACGTATTCCGCCATCCGTTTTAAAGTGTATCAAAGAAAAAAACGCATATCAAGAAGTAACCTATTAAATATATGTGAAGTTTCTTGTGTAAACACAAAAACGACCTGATAGATATAAATCTACCAGGTCGTCTCCCATCATATAATTGTTTTACTATCTTTTACTCTGTTTTTATCCAAAGTATCTCTTTAAAAGGCCTGCAAATGCCTTGCCGTGTCTCGCTTCGTCTCTTCCAATCTCATGAACTGCATCGTGGATGGCATCAAGATCAAGAGCTTTTGCCTTCTTAGCAAGATCAGCACGGCCCTGTGTAGCGCCATACTCAGCATCTGCACGAAGTTCAAGATTCTTCTTGGTAGAATCTGTGATCACTTCACCAAGAAGTTCTGCAAAATGAGCAGCATGCTCTGCCTCTTCCCACGCAGCCTTCTCAAAGAATGCGCCAATCTCTGGATATCCCTCACGAATAGCCACTCTAGACATAGCTAGATACATGCCAACTTCTGAGCACTCGCCATTGAACATCTCGCGAAGGCCATTCTTGATCTCTTCTGGTGCACTTGATGCAACGCCAACTACATGCTCACATGCCCATACCTTCTCACCTTCCTGCTTGGTAAACTTCTCTGCAGGAGCCTTACATACTGGACAAGCCTCCGGTGGCTGATCTCCTTCGTGAACATAACCGCATACCTGACATACCCACTTCATAAACTAGTCTCCTTTCCTGCGTCTTAACGCAAAGTGCATGAACGCACTTAAGTATCTGAAATCTCTTACATATAAGTTTAGCACAAAAGGCATTTAAATTGCGCACTATTTAACTGTTATTTATAAAGATTTTATAGATACTTTCCAAAACTTTGAAAATTAATTTCGTTATTGAAATATATTTTAATGTATACTAATTATGTAGATTTATAAACGTTTTTTCAAACAATTTATGCATTTTATCGAATCCCTTGGTATTGTTTTTGGGCGCTTTCACGCAGGAGAATTATTATGAATATTGTCAGCGAAAAAATCAGAAGTTGCTATGATACCTTGCCATCAGCAGAGAAGATGGTTGCCGATTTTGTATTGGAGAGGAAAGATGATCTTTTCCAGTACCCTATTAAAGAACTAGCAAGACTCTCCGGCACTACGCAGGCTGCCTGGACCAGATTTGCTCAGGCAATTGGATATACCGGGTTAAAAGACCTGAAAAATGCCTACTATTCAGAAGCAAACGTTTCTTTAAAGCAGGCTGATAACGGCCCAAAGATTGCATTTAAAGACGTAAACGAGTATACTTCATTACAGTCGATTGCAGACAATATCTGTGCTACAAGTGTCCAGGCCATTCAGACAACCTACAGACTTTTTGATACTGGAAATTTCAATGACGTTGTAAGCAAGATAGTAGCAGCTAAACAGATACAGGTCTTTGGAATTGGTACTGCAAGTGTTGCAGCCTATGACTTGTATTGTAAACTTCTTAGAATCCACTATAATGTTGTATTCAATCAGGATCACCATATGAATCTGATGACTATTTCTCAGATTTGTCCTGAAGATGTAGCTATTTTCTTTGTTGATAATCCCAAAAACAAGGAAATCATGCAGCTCTACAATATTGCCAAAGAGAAAGATGCTATTACTATCGCTATAACCAAACTTGGTAATAACGCTTTGACTACAGGTTGTACTCACGTTCTTTTTACAACTTCTCCTGAAATTGATAAAAAGAGTGGTATTACCTGTTCCAGATTCGCTCAGCTGTTTATGGTAGACACTCTTTACACAGGAATCTGTAATCGAGATTATGACAATATCCGTGAATATCTCAGAGATTCCTACGAGGTATTCAACGAATCCGGCAAGGAGTGATCACTATGGAAAAAATAGCTAGTTTTACAGTTAATCACCTTGATCTTGAACCAGGTATCTACGTATCCAGAAAGGACAAGGTTGGAGCAGAAACCATCACCACTTTTGATCTTCGCATGACAGCTCCAAATAAAGAACCCGTTATGAACACCGCAGAGGTTCATACAATGGAGCACCTCGGGGCAACATTTCTTAGGAATGATCCTGAATTCAAAGATAGGACCATCTATTTTGGACCAATGGGTTGCAGAACAGGTTTTTACGTAGTTTTGGCAGGAGATCTTTCATCAAGGGATATCGTACCACTCATAACAAGAATGTATGAGTTCATAGCAAACTTTGAAGGCGAAGTTCCAGGCGCAAGCGCAAGAGATTGTGGTAACTATCTTGATATGAATCTTGGAATGGCCAAATTCCTTGCAAAGAGATACCTTGATAATACACTTTACAATATTTCTGATAAGCATCTTGTTTATCCAGAGTAAAGATATATCCACAAGAAGGGGCTATTATATATGAAAATAGGAATTATCGGCGCTATGGAGGTTGAGGTTGAAACCCTCAAAAAAAATATGACTGTAAAAAATACAGTCAAGAAAGCTTCCATGGAGTTTTTTGAAGGAACACTTGGTAATACTGACGTTGTTGTTGTACGAAGTGGTATATGTAAGGTAAATGCTGGAATCTGTGTACAGATTCTTGTGGACACTTTTGGCGTGACACATGTGATTAATACTGGAGCCGCTGGCTCTCTTGATGCCAGAATTAATATCGGTGACATAGTTATTTCTACTGATGTCTGCTATCACGATGTAGATGCTACAGTATTTGGATACAAAAAGGGTGAGATTCCTCAGCTTGGAACATTGGCATTTACTGCAGATGCCAACCTTCGAAAAAAGGCAGAGGCTGCCATAAAGGTTGCTGCTCCTGATATTGGTGTATTTGAAGGAAGAATCTGCAGCGGAGATCAGTTCATCTGTGAACAGTCTATAAAGAACGCTATAGTTTCTGAATTTAGTGGAATCTGCTGCGAGATGGAAGGCGCTGGAATTGCCCAAGCCTGCCATCTTAATAACATCCCATTTCTTATTATCCGTGCGATTTCTGATAAGGCTGATGGTAGCGAGATCATGGACTATCCAGAATTCGAGGCCAAGGCCGCAAGAGACTGCGCTGCAGCTACTATGGAATTATTAAAAACTCTTTAACTTAAGCTTGTTATAACAAGAGCTCCCATTCCAATTGGAAGGGAGCTCTTTTCTTATATAGTCTATATTCGATCTTGATCATATCAGTTATGCTGCTCAATCTCATCATTTAATATCTTAACTATAGTATTTGTCGCAGAGTGAAGGCTGCTCTTACTCATATTATCCAGGTACTTCTCTCTATTCTCATAAAGATCCTGAATTGTCTCTACAAGAATGTCCTCATCAAGTTCATCATTATCAATAACAAGAGAAAATCCCTGCTGTTCAAAGGATCTTGCATTAAGCATCTGATCCCCTCTGCTTGATCTTGTTGATAAAGGTATCAGTATATTAGGCTTTTTAAGTGCAAGAAGCTCGCAGATTGAGTTTGCACCTGCTCTTGATACCACTATATCTGCCATAGCAAAAAGATCTTTGAGTTCATTCTTAACATATTCAAACTGCTTGTACCCTGGAACAGATAATTTCAGGTTATCCATTTTCTCTTTTCCACAAATATGGACAACATTAAAATCAGGAAGGATTCGTGGAAGTGCAAAACGTACAGTTTCATTTACAGACTGAGCGCCAAGGCTACCGCCGATAACCATAAGAACCGGCTTATCATCTGTAAATCCACATAGCTCTTTTCCAACACTAGCATTTCCCATTCCAAGTTCTTCTCTGATAGGAGTTCCTGTAAGGATTGCCTTGTCTGCAGGAAGATGTCTCATAGTCTCCGGGAAGTTACAGCAGATCTTGCTGGCACCATTCATGCTAAGCTTATTGGCAAGACCTGGTGTAATATCTGACTCATGCACTATGTAAGGAATCTTAAGCACTCTTGCCGCCCTTACTACTGGTACACTGACAAATCCACCTTTTGAAAAAACGATATCTGGCTTGATCTTCTTGAGAAGTGAGATAGATTCTGTAAATCCCTTCATTACCCTGAATGGATCTGTAAAATTCTTGGGATCAAAATATCTTCTAAGCTTACCTGTAGCTATTCCAAAATAAGGAATATTGTAATCCTCGATAAGTTTTTTCTCTATTCCTTCGTAAGATCCAATGTAATATATTTCATAGCCAGCCTTTTTAAGTGCTGGAATAAGTGCAATATTAGGTGTTACATGGCCTGCACTTCCACCACCTGTAAGGACGATTTTCTTTGTAGCCTTCTCGCTCAACTTACTAACCTTCTTTCAAATTAAATACAAATCACGAATAACTACTCAATGTTTATACCTTAATTAAGCATTCATTGCCTGCTCGATTGCATATGACAACTGATCAGGACATGATGTTGGCTTCATACCACATCTGATACCACGAAGCTTTGAAATAGCATCCTCACACTTCATGCCCTCAACAAGTCTTGATACTCCCTGAAGATTACCATTGCAGCCGCCTGTAAAAGCAACGCTTTTAATAATTCCATCCTCAACATCAATGTCAATCAGAGTTGAGCATGTACCCTTTGTCTTATAGATCATAATAATTCTCCCATTCTATATTTAAATAAATGCCTTTTTTACACTTTTGGTTGCACTTTAGTATAACACCTTCAGCTAAATATTCCATAAAAAATATGAAGAGCTTTTGTTTCTCTTATTCTTCTGCATAGTTTAAAAGCCCCTTCTCTTCATAGGGAACAATATACTCATTAACAACCTTGTCAGAAAAATCTCTGACACCGCCTATGACTTCCTCATAGTTTTCAAGGGTCATCTCATTTTCACCAGCTATCATCTCATCTAACATAAGCTTGTTGATCTCAGGTGCAAAATGTAGTGTGTCCATGTAGATTTCAAGGTTTGTAGCCACTTCCTCCTGGGCCTGGAAACAGAACACCCGCACATTATCATATTGTAAAAGAGCTTTTGTCATCTGAAGTTCGTTGTAGATATAAGCATCTCTTTCGCCGCTTCTTACAATTCCATCCCACCATAGCATTGAATATACTGGATAGAAAAAGATAAACTCTGTCTCAGGATGCGCTTCCACCTTACTTGTCAAAAGAGCTATGTTATCCTCAAGGTTCTTTTGATATACTGTTTCCTCCATCATAGGCGTAATATCTTTTGCCCTATGATATAGGCCAAGGGCCATATCACTGTTAAAGCTCTTCCACTTAGCCCAGTTATATGAAAAGCTCTCATCGTAGTCTCCTATAAATGAACTGGCTATCTCATAGGGAATCTTTTCAAGCAAAACGTCCTTATTATAAAGATATCTGACATCGTTAAAGGGATTCTTGTCATAAAGATATATTGGACATCCCGTAGATTCATAGGTTGTCTCTGCTGTCATGGCAAGTGATGAGGGGTCTATATTGTAAAAGACTCTCTTTATATCATGACCTTCATATGCTACATCCAGCATATAGCACAGATCCGCTGTTGCTCCATAAGATCTTACTGCCTTTATAGACTTGCCACCATAAGCTTCGTCATACCAGTCATTGTCATTATTTTCAACTACCGAAGACCCAACGATCAGCGTATCGTAATCAAAATTTCTAAGAGTGCCTATGCACTGATATTCCTTGTCATTAAGAACTGCCTTAAGTCCAAGCCATGGCTTGTGATAGTGATAAAAAGGGTCAAAAACATATACTATTCCCCCTACTAAAACTGCCACCACCAGAATTATTGTAAGTAGCCTTTTTATGAACTTTTTTGAATTACTGTTTTGATCCATATCTTATTACTTTCTCATAATCAAATTTCTTTTTGTTTCTGATTTTTTCGCTCTCTCTAAAACTGAAAATACAAGAATGTGCTCACAGTTGAAAGAGATATGAAAGACCAGATGAACAATATCACAAGGCCTGCAATCTGCTTTTTCTCAAATTTTGTCTCGGACACTATCTGGGCTGTATTCTTCATGCGCATTACTAGGGCACTTATTACCAAAAGAACTATGAAAGTTCCAAGATATACCCAGTTTAAAAGTGTTCCTCTACCCGTCTGTGTCAGGAGCTGCCTAAGGAGATAGTTTTCCGGAATTGCCAGATTCTCAGCTGTTCTAAATAGGAATCCTGGATATGTCCATACAAAAAATCTCTTAAACATCATTCCTGCATAGGTCATGTCCTGAGATCCAAAAAACACCAGCGAAATCACGAAGAAGGTGAAGGTAAAGACATTTCCGAGCCAACGAGGAATTACTATCAGAGGCTTTTCCCTGAATAAATATCTGCTTTTCTTCTGGCCGCTCTCTGATTTTTCCTTAACTCCAATAATTCCTAAGTTATCAAATACAACAAGTATTCCCTGCATGAGTCCCCAGCAAATAAAAGTCCAGCCAGCGCCATGCCACAAGCCGCTCAGCACAAAGACAATTAGCACATTGGCTATAGTCCTTATCTTGCCTTTTCTGTTACCGCCAAGAGGAATATACACGTATTTTATAAAGAATCTTGAAAGCGTCATATGCCAGCGCTGCCATAGCTCTTTTGAAGATGCTGCCTTAAATGGAGAATTGAAGTTTACTGGAAGTTCAAAGCCCAGCATAAGACTGACTCCATTTGCCATATCGCAGTAACCTGAAAAATCAAGATAGATTTCAAAAGCGTAGGCTATCATAACAAGAGCCACAGTCAAGGTGTCAAGGTAATAAGTATAATGAAAGCCGTAGTTTACAGCCTTAGCCAGGTTATCTGCAAGAAGCACCTTCTTGGAAAGACCAATGATAAAAGACATTATTCCCCTCGCCATCTGGTCTGAGTTATACGCTCTACGCTTTTTGTCCTCAAACTGATCTATCATTTCCTTGTGAAAGGCAATTGGTCCCTGGATAAGCTTAGGAAAGTAAACAGTGAACATCAGGTACTTCAGGAATGGGTAATGAGGAGCTTTTCCATTTGCTCTGTCTACAATAAAAGAAATCTGCCCAAAGGTAAAAAAACTGATTCCAACAGGCATAAGTATTTCTTTTGCCGAAAATGTCGCACCTGTTATTGTGCCCAGATTTTCCAGGAAAAATCCAAGATACTTTAAATAAAAAAGCAGGCCTAAATTAGCTATGACGCCTAAAACCTTGATAGCAGTATAAGCTCCGCTCTTTGCCTTTTTCTCTTCAAATATATGTATAAGAAGACTTAGTCCATAGTTTACGGCAACACTTGCAAGAAGAACTAATGCAAAGGTAGCTCCAAAAGTATAATAGAAATACAGTGACATCAGCACTAAGAACACATCTGCCACTGTATATTTTTCCAATTTATTAAAAAGCCTCCAACCTGCCAGCAGAATTGGCAGGAACAATAGTATAAATGTAAAAGAGTTAAAACCCATTTATTATTCTCTCAATCTTTAGATTTCATGAAGAGTATATCAAATCTGCTCCTTAGTGTAAAACAGCGCAAAGGGGGCAGATTGCTCTGCCCCCAGGGTTGTTGTTTGTGTGTTTTATCTAACTAATTATTTTACAAGAACACAATTCTCATCGAATGTGTACTTCTTGCCCCACTTTTTGATGGTCTCGTTCTGAGCAAGCTTTCCATCTGCCTTTGCATAGAACTTGTTATCACCTTCTGTGATCCAGTCAGAAATAACAAGTCTTCCATCTGCCTTTGCATAATAGTTGCTGCCTTCAAACTCGAAGAATCCTGTAAATACAGCGCCGTCTTCGCCAGCGATGTATGTCTGTGTCCACTTCTTAACTACTGCATTCTTGACAATTGCGCCATCTGCATTTGCATAATACTTAGCACCATCAACTGTTACGAAGGTCTGCTTCTGCATTACGCCCCTCTCATTGAAGAAGTATGTTACTCCATCAATTGTCTGGAAGCCTGTGAGTTTTGTTCCATCCTCAGTTACATAGTATGTTGCTCCCCACTTTGTAACAAGTGTAGGCTGCTTCTCAGGTTCAACACCTGGTTCAGGCTCTTCACCATCAGCAAGTACGATTGTTCCAAATACTGCAGGTGATGACCAGCCATTACCTGACTTATCAGCCCAGTTAAGGTATCCAAGTCTTCTTCCTGCTGCATCAGCATCATTAACCTGAATATCGAAACCAACCTGTGCGCCAACATGTGCCATAATATCTGTCCACTTGAAGGCAGCCTCGATCACATAACCTTCTTCTGTTACAACTGCTGCTGAATTTACATTTTCTGCAACACACTTTGTGCCATTGAAGCTATATGCGTTCTCGTAATTAATTCTGTACTGCTTGTCGTCATCCTGATAAGCTGATGACTTATTGTTGTTCTCATCGATAAATACTTCTACAGAATCCTGCTCCCAAGCATCTGATGCTGCTTTATTAAGAACAGAATCCTTAACTGTTGTAAGAACATAAAGGTTTTCTTCATCCCAAAGAACCTTTGCAGTTGCTGAAGCCTTTGCACCATTGTTGATTGCTACAGGGATTTCTTTTGCTGTAGCCCATGCTGCATCAGATATATCGCCATCAACTACTACTGTTCCCTTCTTAACTGCTACAAGTGGCTTAATAACTGTCTCAGCATAATACTTGCTGGTCTCATACTGCTTGTATGTAGTGTCATTAAACGCCATTACCTTGTCGCCATCCTGGAATCTAAAGTCAATCTTAACCTTATTAGCTTCAAGTACTGACATGTCTACTGGAACATTAACAATTGTCTCGTAACCCTTTTCTGTAGCTGTTGCTTCGCTTCTTGATACTGCAGTAACCTTGATAGCGCCGTCATCTGTGAATATTACAACCTTATCATTTTCATCAATAGTTGCGTCTGTAACAGTAACTTTAACGTCGATTCCATCTTCACTCCACATAGGAACAAACAAAGCATCGGAATCTTCCATTGTCAAATCATATCCATGACCAGCACTGAAATCACCATTTGCATTCTGTACAAGTGTTATTGTCTGGATTTCTGGCTCAAGCTCGCCAGCATCTACAAGTGCCCAGAAAGCATTCTTAGCCTTATAATAATCATCAAAGAGCAGCGGATACTGTCTATCTCTTCCGTTTGCTCCGCCACCAACGCTGTTTGATGTCTGGAGCCATGAGTGCTTATCTGTTACTCCCCAGATTGTCATACCTGTGAAGTTAACGCCCTCATTTCTAAGTCTTCTGATTGTGTCATAAACTGCCTTGTATCTCTGAGCAAGTCTCTCATCTGTTGAATTAGCGCTTCCCTTGAAGTCAAGCTCTGTTACCTGAACCTGATCAACAAGCTCTGCATATCTGTGTGCAGCTGCCTTAAATGCTTCCATAGAAGGATCATTATTAGCTATCTGATAATGTCCCTGCATTCCCATACCATCAATTCTGGCACCAGGTGTAGCTTTAACATTTGAGATAAGCTGGCAGATACCATTTACCTTGTTTGAAGAAGTATCATTATAGTCATTGTAGAAAAGAGCTATCTCAGCTGGCATGTATTTGTTTGCATATACGAATGCATTGTTGATGAACTCAGGAGACTGATATACTCTCCACCATGTTGAGTTCTCGTTTGCATTTCTGTATGTGCCTGTTCCGTCACTTACAGCCTCATTTACAACATCCCATCCATAGAACATTCCTGCATACTTGCTACCTTCACCAGTAAAGTGCTGTGCAACTTCTCTGATGTAAATCTCAAGACGCTTGTTCATAACTTCTGGTGTTACATAAGGCTTGGATGTGTCATAGTCCTCATGGAAGAAGAAATCAGGAGTCTGTGAATGCCATACAAGAACGTGGCCTCTGATTCTGATCTTCTTGTCGGGATGCTCATTGTTCCAGTCGAGGAAGTAATCAAGTCTTCCCTCAGGTGTTGAGAAATCAAGCTTAGGGAATGGAACCATCTCTCCATTAAGTTCCATATCTACGATCTCTGCACCCTTCTTGAGCATTGCATCTGGCTTAAGCTCGTTACCAAGAGTTACGCCATTGAAGTGCTTAGTTGTAAGTGCCAGGTCGTTAGGGTCACGGAACTCATCATAGCTGACTGCTGTTCCGATAATAAAGTCCTCACCCATAAGAGCTTCTACTGGATCACGAAGATCTACGATATCATATTCAACTCCAGCTTCAGGCTTCTCTTCAGCAGGTGTTGTGTCTACTACGACCTCTACCTTTTCAACCTTAACGCTAAATGGATATGTCTGCTCATTCATAGCCATGATAGCTATAGCATCTACGTCCTTAGTTGCGCTTGGGTAGGTTGCGTATTCCTTGCTGCCTTTTTTGCCGTAGTCTGCAGTAAGTTCCTCTCCTTCACTGTATGTCTTGAAGCATACAGACTGGCTGTTAGCCTCTTCAAAAGTGATCTTTAAAGCCTTGATATCTTCTCCAGGAACTTTCTCGCCAAGTGAAAGATTGAACTGCTCCCACTCCTTCTCAAATGTGAGAACACCGTCTTTTACTACTACAGGCTCGCCTTCCTGCCATGCTTTTTCAAATACAAGATTATCGCCTTCAAATACAAGAACTTTTTCGTTAGCGTGTGCAGGTTCTGAAGTTGCCTCAACTACAACATCATCAATTGTTATGCCATATGGATAGTTCTCTTCTCCTGATGGCATTGACATAACACCGATGTATCTTACTGTTCCATCGTATGTAGGAACCATTGTGTACTCGTTATTTCCATTGCAGCCATAATTAGCCTGCTTTTCAGTCATGTCAGCATCATAAAACTTGATGCATACATTGTTCTGCTGGTTAGAAACCTTTACTGTAACTCCCTTTACATTAGCTGAATCAAATGTGTTACCAAGGTCGTAAACAAACTCCTGATACTGCTTGGTAAATGTAAGCTTGCCAGAACTTGTAACGCTTGAATTCCATCTGTCATGGAAAACAAGATCATTCTTATCTGCCTCCTCAATTTCAGGTTCTTCAATTACAGGTGCATCGATTCCAGGTGTTTCTTCCTCTTTTGTTTCGTCGGAAGATCCTGCTGTTGCAGACTCATCAATTACCTCTTCTTCAGAAGATCCCGCTGTTGCAGCTTCTTCTGAAGCCTCTTCTGCCGCAGCTTCCACTACTGGTAATTCCCCAGGTTCAGTAGCGTAAACCGTTGTAACTCCGGCACCAACACTAGTTACTGACAACATTCCTGCCATAACAAGTGATGATAGCCCCAACCACTTTTTGTGCATACTCATGCTTCCTCCTTTTATTAGTCTTTTGTGCAATATCCCCATGCACTACTGCGCTAATATAGATTATTTAGTATTTTCGCATAGTACGCTTATCAAAAAATGCTATCCTGTTGCTAAATTTTGCAATTTTACCTATAAATTTGCATTATTTTTTGACAATTTTAGTAAGTCTAATGTTAATTATTTCCAAAAAGCGCTTATAAGCTCTAATTCATGACTCTTTATAGTAACTCCGTCCCAGGTATGGCTTATAACTACTTTTGCTTTTCCTCCAGTTCTTGTTTCCTCATTCATTCCCTGGTTTGCCCTGAAATTACCAAGAGAATAGTAAATAAGAGTTTCTCCGCCATCATCTCTTTTTATTGTCTCTGTTTCCTGTACAACATGAGGATGGCTTCCAATAACAAGGTCCGCACCTGCTTTTGCAAAAAGAGCTGCCATTTCTCTCTGCTGTTTTGTCACTTCTTTTTTGTACTCTTCTCCCCAGTGAGCAAAAACCACAATGAAGTCCGCTTCTTTTCTGGCTTTTTCAAAATCTCTCAAAAGCTCTTTTTCCTGAGCCTCGCTCTGGGGAAGGTAATGAACTGCATATGGATAAACTTTTGAAATGTCCCCTACATTAGTCCCATAGGTATAAGAAAAAACAGCAAACCTGATTCCATTCCTGCTGATAAGTTCATAAGGCCTATAGCTTGTGTCGCTACTTTTCTGAATTCCCGGACATAAAATATCTTTGGACTGATAGAAATCATAGGTATAATCAAGAGCTGATATCCCCTTATCCATAATATGGTTATTGGCGCAGGCTGCTATATCAAAGCCAGCATCAGAAATAGCTTCCCCTACTTCCTTAGGAGAGCCGAATTGAGGATATCCGCTTACCAGTTTTGCATTATCTACAAGCGGCGTCTCAGCATTAAGAGCTGCTAAATCTGCGTCTTTTATCTCATCTTTAAATGGTTCATACAGAAAATCAAATTTCCCATTTTTTTCATGTTCTGCATATTCATAAATCTCAGTGTGTATCAGGTTATCCCCAAAGGCTACGAAGCTGACATCGCTCTTTTCTCGCCTAAGCCCCCAATTATCCCATCCCCAGAGGCTTACATCTTTTTCTATAGATTCACACATTATAATGTGCGGATTTTTGTGGTATGTCTTTAGTCGATTTATTAAAATACCGGTTTCTGAGGCTCCCCACATTGACACTATATTCCCGGATTTATCAAATCTATAGATAAACAGATGCTGAGAAAAGTTCTCTTCATCTGTTTTTTTCCAGAAGGGTCTGTGTTTGCCGTATATTCCCCTTTTCCAGAGAACTGCTAGAATCTCTTCTTGACCGTCTTTATCTATATCTGCAGCTATAACATCCTGGATTTTGAAAGCTTTATCCGACCTAAATATTTCCTCGCCCTGGCTGTCATAAACTGCAAAGGCCTTTTTATCCAGGATCAGATTTGCCTTCTCATCATCACTTTTTATAATGCTGATCTGCTTATTTTGCCATTTTACCCAGGAGGGAATAGTATTTCCCCTGATTATCAATACAACGCAAATAGCTACTACTATTCCGAAGAATAGCAGTAGCCATCTAAGTTTTTTACTTTTTAGAAAAAGCTTTCTCATTTCTTTCCAATTCTGTAGCTCTGTGTCCACTCTGGCTGTGTGATTGGGTTTTCTACTTCTATCCAGTTATAGTCATCATCATAATAGCCACCTGCAAGCATGCCTCTCCACTGGCTATCAGTAAGTCTGTCTGAGATGCCTGTCTCAAACTGGTAGAAACTATATACGCTTCCCTTACCTACGTGAAGTTCTCCATCTATCGGAAATACTACGTATACCGCATCTGCTTCTCCTGTACCAACTTCCAAAACTGTTCCATTTGGATCTGTGGCAATATCTGCGATTATTGGACATGGGGCCTGATAACTATAAACAAGTGCTTCATCAAAATTCTCTTCATTTACTTCGCTCCAGAAGTGCTCTATATATCCGCCATAGCATCTGATAAACTCGTAATCTTCATCTGAAAGAGCCTCATTTTTAAGCTCTTTTTCTGAAATTGACAAAAGTGTTCCTGCAATCTCAGAGAGCTTATCCAGATCTTCCTTGCCAGAATCGCTGAGCATTCCATAGCCTTCAAGACCTTCCTTGGTTTTCTCAGAAAGGAATTTGAATCTGCTGTAGACAACAGGCTGTGGATCAACATATCCTCTATCGTCCAGAATCTCCTGTTCCCCATCACCCATTTCGGCCATTACCTGTTTTGCATAGAGAATTGTGTCATGCTTGAGCTCAGCAAAAGAGCCAGTAAAGGTCTCAAGGTTTTTCTTGGTCCACTCCTTACTAGTCATATATGATGGATATCCCTCACCCTTTTCTTCAAGAAGTGGTCTAAGTGTGTTGAGCCAGCCAGCATAAAGACTAGCATTCCAGAACTTGGGATCACTGTTATTGAACTTATCTGACACAATTGTCAGGTTGTCTGTATAGTTCTTATAATCAGTTGCTCCCTGGTCAGTTAAGATTTCAAGAGCTGTCTCTGAGCCAAGTGCGGCTGGTGTATCCAATGCATCTGGAAGATAACGCCTATCACCATTTGAATTTTCTTCTACAGAGCTGTAAACGAGCCTTTGCATGATTGCTGCATCAATAGTAAATCTCTGTCCCATGAATCTGAAGGAAGGGATGATTGGGTCATCTCCATCCTTTACAGGGATTGAATTGATTTCAGGAATCTTTAGCTCTTTTACTGCAGCAAGGACCTTATCAAAAGCATCCTTGTTATCTGCAAGCTTGGAAACATCTGCTCCTGCTCCATAACTAAGAGTTACTATATCAGACATTTCTGTGTATCCAGGATCATCAGAAGCTCCCGCAAAGAAGCTTGTTATCTTGTAGATACTCTCCCAGGAGTTTCCGCTTTCAGAAATTGCTATTGTCTGCAGAATAGCACTCTTTACCATGTCTTCATTATCAAGAGCATATGGAATTCTTCCATACCACATCATGGCTCTGAAGTATTTCTCGAGGATTTCATCTCCCTCATAGTATCCACGTGGCTTGTACTGGGAATAATCCTCATTAAGGCTAGTGAGCGAGCAGACAGCAATTCCCTCAGCACTCATAATCTTGTTGTATTCATCATTTACCACGCTGTCAAAAGAACTGTCACTTATAGGTGCTGCAACGCTCTCATCAAGCAGCTTATTTCCTATGAAGAAGAACTCCAAATTGCGAAGTGCTGCGCTTTCCCAGTCACTTCCCTTAAGAGCCTCGTATTGATTCTTGGAGTTTTCAAGCATTGCTGTACTAAGCTTTTGAAGTTCACCAGATAGGTAGTCCTTTTCTGAATGCTTCATAAGATAAGCAAAGTAAAGATGATATGTATGCATCAGGGAATCTACTGTGACAAAGCTTGGAAGCTGGCTATACCTGTTTCCTTCATATACATCAAAAAACTCACTATAGCCGCCGTCATGTACAACGGCAAAGTTTTTTTCTATAAGGGCATTTCTAAGGCTCTGCACATCATTATATTCACTTTGATATTCCAGATCCAAAGTCCACTTCTGATTATCATTGTAGACAACATTAGAAAAATCAGGATTTACACTATAACCTGGGACAGAAGGAACAAGATCAGGATCATAATAGATTACTTCCTCACCACCTAAAAGACTTGTCCTTCCTGATGTTGATACAGGTACTACCTCTGTATCTGTCTTGGTTTCGTCCTCTTTCTCATTGCCAGTAGACACATCTGTGCTGCTTACTGTCTCTGAATTCTCCGCATCAGCACTAGTATCTGGCTCTTTGGGAGTGAGACTACAGCCTGTAACCATGGTTACGGCAAGTAACATTGCTAATACTCTTTTTTTCATAACAACCTCCTATTAACGCTACAACATGATGTCACTTGTAAATGAAACTTACTTCAGCTAATGTTTTTAACTACTCCAATAGAAATATAATTATCCAGTACGGCGCCTATATCTGTACCTTCCTCAGTTGTGGGACTAAAAATGCCATCAACCATAAGGCTTACACCGCCATTTGAAAACTCCTCTACAGCCTTGTATCTATCTGTATAAAAAGATTTCCTTGAAACCTTTCTGTCTCTAAGTATTCCCTTGCACTCGCCAGCCTTACAATGAGGGAAGTTTACGTTCCATATCTGGCCAGGAACATAGGGCTTATCAATAAGCTCAGCCATTATCTCTTTAAGGTATTTATCCGTAACCTCATGGCAGCCATTCATACCCTCAGAAAACGCAATTGATAGTATTCCCTGAAACTCTCCTTCAAATGCGGCGCCGGCAGTAGCTGAATACTGGATATCTGATGCTACATTGTAGCCAAAATTAATTCCAGACATAATTATATCAGGTTTTTCTGGCATTATGTTAAGTATCCCAACTCTGACGCAATCCCCCGGAGTTCCTGTGCATGAAAAGGCACGGACTCCCTCCATAAGCTGAAAAGGATGTACGTCAATTGGATGTCTTAAGGTTATGCTGTGGGAAGCGGCGCTTCTCTGGCTCTCAGGAGCTACTACCCAGACCTCCCCAAACTCTTTTGCCATCTCAGCAAGTCTCCTTATTCCATCGGATTCTATTCCATCATCATTAGTGATTAGTATTCTCATAATGGTTCTCCTACAGTAAAATGTATATATGACAATGGTAGCAAAAAAAAATCAAAAATACTATATAGCCATAGATCTGAAGTCTTTTTATGCATCTGTTGAATGTCAGGATCTTCACAGAAATCCGCTAACTACAAACCTGGTAGTGGCTGACAGGAGCAGAACTGAAAAGACTATTTGTCTTGCAGTCTCTCCATCTCTTAAAAAGTATGGAATTCCAGGAAGAGCAAGGCTTTTCGAAGTTACTCAAAGGGTAAAAGAGGTTAATATCGAGAGGCTGCGCTATGCTCCAGGACGCAAGTTCACGGGTGAATCAGATGATGCAGAGCTCCTTTCCAAGGATCCATCTCTAAAGCTTTCCTTTATAGCTGCGGTTCCCAGGATGGCCAGATACATGGAGATCAGTACCAGTATCTATCAGATATATCTTCGCTATATTGCTCCAGAGGATATCCATGTTTATTCAATAGACGAGGTCTTCATGGATGTGACCAAGTATCTTAAGATTTATGGCAAAACGCCTAAAGAGCTTGCCATTACTATGATAAAAGATGTTATGAATGCAACTGGGATCACTGCTACCGCTGGGATTGGTACAAATCTCTATTTGGCCAAGGTTGCCATGGATATTGTGGCCAAGCATGTTGATGCAGATGAAAACGGTGTCAGGATTGCAGAACTTGATGAGTACAGATACAGAGAGCTTTTGTGGGATCATACTCCCATAACAGATTTTTGGAGAGTGGGACGGGGCTACGCTAAGAGGCTAGCTTCCATGGGCATATACACAATGGGAGATATCGCCAGATGCAGCATCGGCTCAGACAGAGATTTTTATAACGAGGAAATCCTCTACAAGGCTTTTGGAATAAATGCAGAACTGCTTATAGATCATGCCTGGGGATACGAGCCTTGCACCATGGAAATGGTAAAGGCCTATAAGCCTGATAACAATAGCGTAAGTCAGGGGCAGGTCCTTCATTGTCCATACACCTTCGATAAGGGGCGGATCATTGTAAAAGAAATGGCAGAGGCTCTGGCAATGGATCTTATGGAGGATGGAAAGGTAACTGATCAGATAGTTCTTTCTATAGGCTATGACATTGATTGCCTAAAAGATCCGGAAATCAGAAAAAAGTACAAAGGTGAAGTAACAAGAGATTACTATGGGCGCGGTCTTGTTCCTGTCCATGCCCATGGGAGCGCCAATCTTGAAGAATTTACCTGCCTTTCACGTGATATTATAGATGCAGCCCTTAGTATCTACGATTCTGAAGTCAACGAGGCCCTACTCATAAGGCGCGTCACTATCGTAGCAAATCACGTCTTATCCGAAGGGGATGCAACAAAGGCCCGGGAAGAAAACTTTGAACAGATGTCTCTTTTTGTTGATTATGAGCAAAAAGAAAAGGCAGCAAAAGAGAAAGAGAAGAAGAACGCAAAAGAAAAGGCCCTGCAAAAGGCTACATTAGAAATCCAAAAGAAGTTTGGAAAAACTGCCATAGCAAGAGGAACCTCCTTTGAAGAGGGTGCTACAGGCCTCGACAGGGCAAGGCAGATTGGCGGTCACAAGGCCTAAACGCGATATAGGATATTATTATGGGAATAGAGAAGTATCAAGACATGTTATATATGGAAAGGCCTGTATCCAAGCGGCATACACCTATGTCTCTCGAAAATAGAGCTGCTCAATTTGCGCCCTTTGCTGCACTTACAGGCTATGATGAAGCAGTAGAAGAGACGGCAAGACTTACAACAGAAAAAATCGAGCTCAGCGAAGAAAAGAAGGCTGAACTCGATCTTGCATTATCAAATCTTTTATCAGTTATTTCATCATCTGGATCAGCCAGAGTTCAAGTAACTTTTTTTGTGCCAGATAACTTAAAATCTGGTGGTGAATATGTAACCAAGGGCGTCAATGTCAAAAGAGTCGACAATATCAAAAAGGTCCTTATTCTTGAAGATAAGTCTACAATTGATATTTCAGACATTTTGAACTTAGAGATTGATCTTAACTGATCATCTCGTAAGGTCTTTTACCCACTTATATTTTCTGAAGCGGTACATTACCCATGGAATCTTTCCCACTTCATCAAGGCAGGTGCAGGCATATACTAAAAGAGGAGACCAGTGGAATACAAAGGCTCCAGCCAGAGCAAGCGGAATTGCGATACACCACATGGTCACTATAAGGCTGTACATATCAAAAAGAGTATCTCCACCTCCATCAAGCACACCATTTATAGTAACTGTGTTCACAGCCCTTCCTATCATGTAAATAGACATTATTATCATCATTCCAACAAGATAGTTTCTGGCAGCATCAGTAAGTATGACTCCATTTACAACAATTGGTGTCACTAATAAAACCAGAGCTGTAGAAGCAAATCCTATAACGTAGGATATATTCTTTAGCTTAATTCCATAAGCTTTACCTACGTCCAGTTTTCCAGCTCCAAGCTCGTTTCCAACTATGATTCCTGCGGCGCTTCCGACACCGTTACACATGCAGCAGGTTAGGTCTCTTACTACAGCTGCAATGGAGTTTGCTGCAGCAGCATCAACTCCAAGATGTCCCATGATCGCAGTATAAGAAGTAAAGCCTATTCCCCAACATAGAGATCCTCCAAGAAGCGGAAGATACTGCTTCATAAAGTCCCCTGTCAGATTAAGTGGAATGGCAAAGAGTCTTGAAAGAGCTGGCCTTATATAGGATGGCTTGAATGAGATCACTATGCAGAAGACTAGTTCTATAACTCTTGAAATGGTTGTTGCAAGAGCGGCTCCTCTTGCCTCCATTCTAGGCGCTCCAAGAAGCCCAAAAATAAATACCGCATTGAGAATAATATTTATTATTACTACACTGGAGCTGATGAATGCCCCTTCTTTTATGTTCTCTGTAACTTTCATTATGGACAGGTAGCTCTGAGATATTCCAACAAGAAGGTATGACCAGCCCGCAATCCTAAGATAGCTTGTTCCAATAGCAATAAGCTGCGGGTCAGATGCAAATATATGCATGAGTTTTCCTGGGATAAATTCGCACATTAAAAAGAAAATAATACATATTATTTCACTTGAAACCAGCATCAGATTAAAGATGTTCTGAAGTGTCTTTTTGTCACCCTTTCCCCAGTATTGAGCTCCCAAAATGGCTCCTGCTGTAGTAGAAGAGAAGATGAACATATTTTGCACAAACTGCACCTGAGTAGCAAGTGACACTGCTGTCATCTGTTCCTGGGTAACTCGCCCCAACATAAGTGCATCTGCTGCAGCTACCATAGCTAGCATCAGACTCTGAAGTGCTATAGGAAGTGCTATTCTAAGCAGATTTTTATAAAACTTTCTATTGTCTATCTTTATATCCACAGATAAAACTCCTATCTTATTTCACAATATCAGCAATTTTTCAAGTTTCCAATTTGATATATTATTAGTATATGATAAAATTAACAAGACATTTTTATAGTTTCTAGAGAAGAGGAGATATTGATATGATTTGTCCAAATTGTGGAAAAGAAGTAACAAATGGCGCAAAGTTCTGTCCTGAGTGCGGTGCTGCTATTTCTGATAACAATACTGCTACTAACAGCTTTAGTCAGGAACAGCCAAAGGGGTTTGAGTACAATAACAACCAGCAGGCTGGAGCAGGCTTCCAGAATAATGGATTCCAGAACAACGGATTTCAGGGTAATTACCAGAACAATTCTTACCTGTTAAATGTAAGTGGTATCCAGAAAAGAGATCTGGTAGTTGCAATTCTTCTTACTATCGTAACCTGCGGTATATACGCCATTTACTGGTTTATTGTTCTTACAGATGAAACAAACCAGATTACAAACCAGCCAGAAGCTACTTCCGGTGGTCTTGCATTTGTATTTTCACTTATTACTTGTGGAATCTATTATTTCTACTGGTCTTACAAGATGGGAGAGAAGGTTGATATCATTAAGGGCAACCCAAATGGAAGCACTTCAATTCTTTTCCTCGTTCTTAGTATCGTTGGCTTTGGTATTGTAAATTATTTCATTGCTCAGGATGCTATCAATAACCTTGTAGGTGCAAACTGATCAGATTTTAAAGAATTTAAGAAAGGTATGATTTGTCTATAAAAGACATCTCATACCTTTTTTATTTCTTTAATTACTTTCTGAGCATAAATTTCCTAACGACATTAATACCGATTTTGTAAGGGAGTGGACGAACTACTTTGTCTGCTTCCTTTATCATTTTACGGATTGGTATATTCTGCGGGCAGTGCTGTTCGCATTTTCCGCATTCAATACACTGAGTGGCAAATGCTGGATCTTTTTTTAGTCCCACAGTCTGGGCATATCCAAATCTTGCTTCAAATTTACCCTCAAGAGCTGTCATATTGTAGCTTCTAAAAAGTGCCGGAATATCAACGCCTTTAGGACATGGCATGCAATATCTGCATCCAGTACAGCCTACAAGCTCTGTCTCCCTAATGATTTCCTTTACCTTTTCAATTACTTCAAAATCCTCTTTTGTAAATGAACCTGCCTCTGCATTTGAAGCTATACGGCAGTTTTCTTCTACCATTTCTATCGAATTCATTCCAGAAAGTACACAGGTTACTTCAGGCTGATTCCATAGCCATCTAAGACCATACTCTGCTGGTGTATAACCAGTAGGAGCCGCAGCAATCAGGTCTTTTGCCTTCTGGGGAAGGAGATTAACCAGTTTGCCTCCACGAAGTGGCTCCATTATCACTACTGGAATGCCTTTTTCTGCGGCGTGATCAAGTCCTCTTTTGCCTGCCTGTGTGTGCTCATCAACGTAGTTATACTGTATCTGACAAAAGTCCCAGTCATAGGCATCAAGAATACCTATAAAGTCCTCTGTATTTCCATGGTAGGAAAAGCCTATATTCCTGATCTGTCCGGACTTTTTCTTTTCCTCTATCCATTCTCTTATTCCGACGGCTTCAAGTTTATCCCACTGATTCATAGCGGTCATGTGGTGCATCAGGTAATAATCTACATAGGTGGTGCGAAGCCTTTTAAGTTCCTCTTCAAAGTACTTATCAAGGGCAGCTCTGCTTCCTACAAGATACTGAGGAAGCTTGGTTGCTATGTTGACCTTTTCTCGTATACCGTTTCTTTCAAGGATTTCTCCCAGAGCAGCCTCACTTCCAGGATATACATAGGCAGTATCGTAGTAGTTAACACCCATCTCGTAGGCTTTCATAATTTCTTTTTCTGTCTTATCTATATCGATTCCGCGTCCGCTTGTAGAAAAGCGCATACAGCCATATCCGAGAATTGAAATTGGTTCTCCATTTCGATTTTTTCTATACTCCATTGTAGCCTCTCAAATAAAACAAATTATCATTATTCCGTTAATATTATTTTGCATAATTATTGGTATTTTCACAAGTAATTATAGGATGTTTTATTTGTTTTGTAAAATTAAATTTTGTAAAATTTTAATTAAATGAATTTGTATGCAAGCATCCATTCGCTTGCCGGTCTTGTGCAACAAAAAGAGATGGCTCTCTTTTTGAATTAAAAAGAAAACCATCTCTCCAGAGTTATAATATTTTATTTTGAAAGACGGATAACATTCCAGCTGCGTGCAGGAAGTGTGCTTGTAAGGATTCCCTTTGTAGTCTTGGAATTCTTGGTAGCATCAACAGGCTTTACATTGTCTGGATTTTCCTCTGTGTTAACAGCCTCAAGATCCTTGTGTGTGAGTACGCTGTGCTCAACAACCTTGTAATCTGCAAACTGTCTAAGATCGCAGGTAAGTTCGAAGTCATCTTCAAGATTCTTGTTAACTGCAAAGAGTGTAAGTGTTTCATTCTCTTCATCAGCAACTACTACGCAGTCAACGTAAGGTGCATCGCCGTGCTTGGACTCATAGGTTGGAACCTTAACTACTGTATTGAGAACTTCTCCACGTCCATATACACTTGTCTGCATGTAAGGATAGAAGATTGTCTGTCTCCAAGCGCCTGTATCAGATGTCATGATAGGAGCGATAACATTTACAAGCTGAGCAAGACATGCAATCTTTACTCTGTCTGCATGACGGAGCATTGTGATCAGCATAGAGCCAACAAGGAGTGCATCCTCAAAGTTATATACATCCTCGAGCTGGTGTGGATGTTCAACCCACTTCTCAAGCTTCTTGTCCTGTTCATTAGAATGATACCATACGTTCCACTCGTCGAATGAAAGGTTGATATCTTTCTTTTTTCTCTTAACAGCCTTAACATAATCGCAAATGCTGACAACCTGGCTGATAAACTGATCCATAGCTACGCTGTTTGCAAGGAAGTTTGGTGTATCATGCTCTGCATTACCATAGTACTGATGGAGTGAGAGATAATCGATGTTGTCATAGGCACACTCAAGAACTGTTCTCTCCCAGTTACCAAAGGTTGGCATTGTAAGGTTAGATGAACCACATGCAACAGTCTCGATTGTAGGATCAACAAGTTTCATGATCTGTCCAGCAAGATCAGCCTTACGACCGTATTCCTCGGCTGTAAGATGTCCTGTCTGCCATGGGCCATCCATCTCATTGCCAAGGCACCAGAGCTTGATTCCATAAGGATCCTTGGCTCCGTTCTTGATTCTCATGTCTGCATACTTGGTGCCACCCTTGCTGTTACAATATTCTACAACATTCTTGGCATCCTCAATTCCTCTTGTTCCAAGGTTTACTGCATACATAGGCTGTGTCTTGCACTTTTTGCACCAGTCCATGAACTCATCAAGTCCAAACTGGTTTGTTTCTACAACGCCCCATGCAAGCTCTATTCTACGAGGTCTGTCTTTCTTGGGACCAACGCTGTCTTCCCAGTTAAAAGATGATACAAAGTTACCACCTGGATATCTGACGATAGGAACATTAATCTCCTGAATAAGCTTCATAACGTCCTTACGATAACCGTTTTTGTCTGCGAATTTATTGCCTGGCTGATAAATACCCTCATATACTGCGCGTCCAAGATGCTCAATAAAAGAGCCATAGATACGCTCGTCAACCTTACTGATAGTAAAGTCACGGTCAATACAAACCTGTACTTTATTTTCTACTTTTCCCTTTTTCATTTTAAATACCTCTAAAATAATTTAATGTTACATGAATAATATAATACAATCTTTAGAAAAAGAAAATGGAAAAACCACATTATTTTCTAAAAAAAATGATAATATATAATACAGTATCAATGATTGGAGTATATTTTTTTATGAGTAAAAAGAACACACTGCTAAGGCTTGGAATAATCTCTGCACTTTTCGGTGGAGCATATGCTTTTAGCAATTATATTTACAAGATTTCTTCCGTTCCGCACCAGCACACAGATGATGACAAGGACTTTGATCCATCTATAACAGATGGGCGCATGTTTGTCAGAAATCATCCAGACAGACAGGACATGTACATCGATGCTTTGGATCAGATAAAGCTCCATGCATCATACATCCCAGCAGCTTCAGAAAGCCACAGATATGCGATCATAATCCATGGTATTTGGGACAATCACGAAACTAACGGTATTTATGCAAGACACTACCTTGATAAGGGTATAAACTGTCTACTTCCTGATCTTAGGGGCTTTGGTAAGAGTGAAGGCAAGTATATTGGTTATGGCTATGATGACAGACTTGATATTATGGAATGGATCCATTGGATTATCAAAAGAGATCCAAAAGCCAGAATCTTACTTCATGGAATGAGCATGGGCTCTGCCACAACTCTTATGACTACAGGTGAACATCTTCCAGAGAATGTTAAGGCTGCAATTGCTGATAGTTCCTATACAACTCTTCGTGAACAGTTTGCTCATACTTACAAGATGTTTAAGGGTTCCTTTGTTCCTGTTCCTATAGCTCTTTTCCTATCAAGGATCATCATAAGGCTTAGAGCTGGCTATGATATCAACGAGGTTAATCCTATTGAAGCTGTGCAGAATTCAAAGACACCAACTCTTTTTATTCACGGAGATGATGACACATTTATCGATCCACATATGTGTTCAAGACTTTATGAGGCGGCAAACTGCCCCAAGCAGTATTGCATGATCTTAGGAGCTGGCCATATTGAAGGAGTGGTGAAAGATCCTGTTAACTACTGGAACAAGATTGACAGCTTCCTTGCTAAGGTTGAATTTTGAATATTTAAAGATAGTTAATCCCACTGAGGTTTCGACCGCAGTGGGATTTTTCGTTTATATGATATTTAGAGTTTTTAGTACAAAAAGCCAGAATGTCAGAGAAAATGAGCATCCAAAGGTAGTCATCATAACAATGCTGCTACTAAGTGTTCCTTCATGTCCCATATTTTTGGCCATTACAAAGCTTGATACAGTGGTAGCTGATCCAAGCATTACAAGAAGTACGATCACTTGCTCATTTCTAAATCCTATCTTGATCGCTACAAGCATGAACAGACCAACTAAAACAAATAATTTGATAAAGCTTGCCGCAATGGTTGGCTTTATTTTTTTAGCTGCCTTTTTAAATTCAAAGGTTGCCCCCATGGACATGAGTCCCATTGGTGTGGCCAGTGCGCCTATATCTTTTACCATAACTCCCATGATCTTAAGCATAGGAAGCTTTATGAGTGACCAGATAAGGCCACAGAATATACCAATGAGTATGGGATTTTTTAGTATTCCAAGCAGTGTTTTCCTGATAAGTTCCCTTCGCACAGTTTCCGAATCATTGTCCTCACTTGTGTATCTTCCAATGACGACAGATTTTGGCGCAGTCAGCATTAGTATCGTAACTGCAAAGATATTGTAAAGAGGCACACTTCCAATGATCATAAGTGGCGCCATTCCTACGCTTGCTTCTCCATATATGTTGTGGATAAAGGCAATACCAAGTAAAGCAGCACTACTGCGGTAGGAGCCTTGTATGAACTCTCCGCGCTCAGACTTATTTTTTACCAGCAGTTTGGAAATAAGGGTTATGAGGAAAATGCTGCAGAGCGTTGCAATTACGCAGAATAGAACGAATTTTCCATCCCAGGTTCCAGCAAAATCCTGCTCTGCCAAATCCTCAAATAAAAGAACTGGAAGTGCTATCTTAAATACAAATCTGTTCATCCAGGAAGCGGCTTTTTCATTGATTATATCCAGTTTATTAAATACGTAGCCCAATACCATCAGTAAGAATATTGGCAGAGTGGCATTGAGACTAAAGATCAGGTTGTCCATGCTTTCTTTTGCTTAATTATGTCCTTTCTGTAAGAGGTAAATACAAAAATATTAAAGCGCAATTGTTTGCACTACGCAAGGTTTTACATGGTTTTTGGCTATTTGCATATATTAGAAATATATTAAATTTCAAAAAATTTCGTTGACAATGAAATTTAATTGTGTAATCATTGGCATATCAACTTAGCTACGAGTTGATAAATATTAAAGAAAGCGAGGTAAGGAACTATGACAAACAGAGTGGCGAATTTATTTTTTGCAAAAGCGACATTTTTTGCTATCACTTTACCTCGGGCTGCGGTTTTTAGATAAAGGCTACTTTGTAGTAACTTAATCTGAATACTTTTTGTGACGTGTGTTCCCAGGTAAATGTGAATTGTTTACCTGGGATTTTTTTATGCATTTTAGAAACTAAATTTGAAACACACATCACTAAATTGCACCTGAGGAGAGATTGAAGAAACTATTAACTGTTTTTAGCAACAAGGGAGGGAAAATGACAACACTTGGAAGTTATGTGCGAAAGCACTGGGCAACATACACAATGGCAATACTTTTTATGATCATTGCTATTGCCCTTGACATGATGTTCCCTAAAGTAACAGAACGTATCGTTAACGAAGTAATTATTGGCCAGAATTTTACTTATTTCCCATTTCTGCTCTTAGCCATAATCCTTATCGGCGTTGGCAGAAGTGTATTTGGCTATTTTAAAGAATTTACCTTTGACAAAAACTGCATCACTATTGGAACTGAGATGAGAAAAGATCTCTTTGATCACATTCAGAGCCTTTCTCTTGACTATTTCGATGATTCCAGTACTGGTGAACTTATGGCCAGGGTAAAAGATGATATAGATAAAATTTTTCAGCTGGTTGGAATGGTGGCTATGAGAGGAATGGAGGTAACGCTCAACTCAGTGCTTATCCTCTACTTCATGTTCTCTATAAATGTGCCTCTGACTTTTTTGCCATTAACCTTTATGGTAATCTGCGGAACAACAGCTATTGTTATGGAGAAAAAGCTTGATAAGGTCTATGACGCTATAAGTGAAGAGAATGCCGAGATGACCACCACAGCAGAAGAAAATCTTGCTGGAGTAAGGACTGTTAAGGCCTTTGCAAGAGAAGACTACGAGATCAAGAAGTTTTTTAAGCATAACAAGAAGTACTATGACCTCAACATGGATGAGGCTAAGGCGCTTATAAAGTTTTACCCTGTATTTATGCTGGCTGGAACTCTTCTTCCAGTAGCCTGCGCTGTGCTGGGCGGAATAGCTGTTATCAATGGTCATATGACTCTTGGTGCTCTTACTGCCTATGTTATTTATGCCAGAAACTGCACCTGGCCTATGGAAGAACTTGGCTGGATCACTAACGAGTTTTCTAGCTCACTTGCATCCATGAAGAAGATCAAAAAGATCTATAGCGAGCATTCAACACTTAATATCACAGAAAAACCTGTTCACGTAGATACTGTAAAGGGCGCAGTGGAGTTTGATCATGTATCTTTGACTCTTGGCGAAAAAGAGATTCTTTCAGATATCAGCTTTAAGCTTGAGCCGGGAAAGACTCTTGGAATCATGGGGCAGACTGGTTCTGGTAAGTCTACTATCATAAATCTTCTCCAGAGATTCTATGATCCTACGGAAGGAAATATCAGACTAGATGGTAACAACATAGAAAAAATGGAGCTTGAACAGGTCCGCGAGGCAACTGCTGTTGTAATGCAGGATGTATTTCTTTTCTCTGATACCATCGAGGAAAATATCCGCATGGGTAGGCGGGATGACATGACAATGGAAGAGATCAAAGATGCAGCTGATAAGGCCAAGGCCAGTGATTTCATTGAAAAGCTTGATGATACTTACAAGACAGTTATTGGAGAGAGAGGTGTTGGTCTTTCTGGCGGACAGAAGCAGAGGATCAGCATTGCAAGAGCTATCTCCAAGAACGCACCTATTCTTGTGCTTGATGATTCAACTTCTGCACTTGATATGGAGACAGAATCTGAAATCCAGAAGACTCTTGATGAAATCGAGAGTACTACCAGGGTTATCGTAGCCCACAGAATATCAGCTGTAAGAAATGCTGATGAGATTATCTATCTTGATAATGGTCGCATCGCAGAGCGCGGTACTCATGAAGAATTACTAAAAATGAAGGGGCTCTACTACAACACGTATATCGCACAATATGGAGCTCCCGCTGAAATGGAGGTGAGTGCGTAATGGCAGCTAACTCATTTCGTGAAGATGAGAAAATGTCAAACACAGACAGGCGTAAGATATTTGCCCGCCTTATCCGTTATCTTAGACCGCATATTCCAGAGATCATACCAGTTCTTATTTCGCTGGCAGTTACTGTTTTTATCAGCCTTGTCAGCCCTCTTCTCATTGAATATGCAATTGATATACATGTTGCAAACAAGAATATTCCTGGACTCTTAACAATTGCCGGAATTATAGTAATTCTGGGAGTTGTCTATATTCTTTTTGTAAAAGTACGTATGTACATGATGAACAAAGTTGCAAATAAGGTTCTTTTGGACATCCGTCAGGAGTTGTATGAACACATCCAGACCTTGTCTTTTACCTTTTTTGACAACAGACCTACAGGTAAGATTCTTGCCCGTATAATTGGTGATGTTAATTCAATGAAAGATGTAATGGCCAATACCATTACAAATCTCATTCCAAATTTTCTTACAGTATTTGGCGTAGTCATCATCATGCTGATTAAAGATTGGAGACTTGCACTTGGATGCTTTGCATCACTCCCTGTGATGGTCGTAAGTATCTTTTGGATTCGTAATGTTAACCACAAGAGATGGCAGGATGTACGTAAGAAATCATCAAATATGAATGCTTATGTTCACGAGGACATAGCAGGTATCTCTGTTGTACAGAGCTTTCATGCAGAGGATGAGACCAAGAAGACCTTTAGAGAACTGGCTAATGCTCACAGAGATGCCTATATATCTGCCTGCAGAGCTGCAGATCTTTTTGGTCCATCAATTGATATGAGCTGGGCGATCAGTAGCATGGTTTTATATCTTGTTGCAGTTAAGTTTCTTGGCTATACATCTGCATCCATAGGACTTATCACTGCTTTTGCGAGCTATTCCAGTATGTTCTGGAGTCCTATCATGGGTCTATCCAATTACTATAATCAGCTGATCACTAATATCACAGCAGCTGAAAGGGTATTTGATATTCTTGATACTAAGGCTGAAATAGTAGATAAAGAAAATGCGACAGAACTGCCCGAAATTGAAGGGCAGGTAAGCTTTGAGAATGTTGGATTTACCTACGACGAAGGCACAGAAACTGAGACTAAGGTTCTTAATAATGTGAACTTTACCGTTAACCCTGGTGAAACTATTGCTCTTGTTGGTCCTACTGGTGCTGGCAAGACAACAATAGTAAACCTTATCAGCAGATTTTATGATATTCAAAAGGGTAAGATCAAGGTTGATGGTCATGACCTTACTGATGTTACAATAAACAGCCTTAGAAAGCAGATGGGTATCATGACTCAGGATAACTTTATTTTCCACGGAACTGTTCGTGAGAATATTATGTACGGAAATCTTGATGCCACTGAAGAGGATATGATTGCAGCAGCTAAGGCAGTTAACGCCCATGACTTTATCATGAAGCTTGAAAAGGGCTATGATACTGAGTTAAAAGAGCGTGGTGCTGGCCTTTCAATTGGTCAGAGACAGCTCCTTGCCTTTGCAAGAACTATGATCTCTATGCCTAAGATTCTCATTCTTGATGAGGCCACAAGTAGTATAGATACTCATACTGAGCTTCTTGTTCAAAAGGGTATCCAGGCTCTTTTAAAGGGCAGGACCAGCTTTGTCATTGCTCACCGTCTTTCTACTATCAAGAATGCAGACCGCATCTTTGTTATAAACAATGGTGGCATTATGGAAAGTGGTAATCACGACCAACTTATAGCAAAGCGTGGTGCCTACTACGATCTTTATATGGCTCAGTTTGCGTAAATATAATTGTTGACAATTTAAATTTTGCGTAGTAGTATTTTTAATAACTTAATACTTTAAACCAATGAAGCGGAGATAACGTCTATGATGCCTTCACAGAGAGCCTGATAAGCTGAGAACAGGTAAGAAACACATATTCAAATGGACCGCCGAGGGTGCAGTCAAATGTGCATCTTTTCGCACAGAGTATTCTGCAACGGAAGACTCCCGTTAGTAGTCAGAGATATGATGAAGTCTGATATATTCAGAATCTGTATCTTAAATAAGCGCGTAGTTTTCTACGAATTCAAGGTGGCACCGCGGATAGTATAATTGTACATTCGTCCTTGACAGAAGATTATTCTGTCAGGGACTTTTCTTTAAAAAAAGCGTTGAAAAGCGTTCTGGCAGATAGTCAGAACGCTTTTTCATTTACCTAAAAATCACAGAGAAAAGGAGAATTACAATGATCAAAGAAGCAATCGTAAAAATCGTAAACAAAGAGGATCTTACTTATGATGAGGCCTACACAGTAATGAATGAGATCATGAGTGGAGAAACCACACCTACTCAGAATGCGGCATTTCTTTCAGCTCTCTCAACAAAAAGCGCCAGAGCTGAGACAACAGATGAGATTGCAGGCTGCGCTACAGCTATGAGAGAGCATGCTACACAGGTAAATACTGGAATGGATGTGTTTGAAATCGTAGGAACAGGCGGAGACAATGCACACAGCTTCAATATTTCTACAACATCTGCTCTTGTAGCAGCTGCTGGTGGAATGAAGGTTGCAAAGCACGGTAACAGAGCAGCTTCTTCAAAATGCGGAACTGCTGACTGCCTGGAGGCTCTCGGTGTAAATATAGATCAGAGTCCTGAAAAGTGTGTTGAACTACTTGAAAAGGCTGGAATGTGTTTCTTCTTTGCTCAGAAATATCACACTTCCATGAAGTATGTAGGTGCCATCAGAAAAGAGCTTGGCTTTAGAACAGTATTTAATATTCTTGGACCTCTTACAAATCCTGGAAGACCTTCTATGCAGCTTCTTGGCGTTTATGATGATTATCTTATAATTCCACTTGCTCAGGTTCTTATTAGCCTTGGAGTAAAGCGCGGAATGGTTGTATATGGCCAGGATAAACTCGATGAAATATCCATGAGTTCTCCAACTTCTATCTGCGAGATCAAGGATGGCTGGTACAAATCTTACACCATCTGTCCAGAAGATTTTGGTTTTAAGACCTGCAAAAAAGAAGAACTTGTTGGTGGAACTCCTGAAGAGAACGCAAAAATCACAAGGGATATCCTCTCTGGCAAGGAGAGAGGTCCAAAGCGTGAAGCTGTTCTTTTAAATGCTGGTGCTTCTCTTTATATCGGAGGAAAGGCTGATAGCTTTGCAGATGGTGTTAAACTTGCCGCAGAAATCATTGATTCCGGCAAAGCTACTGAAACACTTGAAAAGCTGATTGAGATAAGCAATACAGAAAACGCAGCAATTGCCTGAATTTGATACATGATCAGATTTATATATAAGCAACTAGCTATGCCAAATACTTTAGAAAGAAAACAGACATTATGACAATTCTTGATGAACTGGCTTCTTACGCAAGCTTTAGAGTATCCGAGGCCAAGAAAAAAATATCAACTGAAGAAATGAGAAGAATGGCTGAAGAAATGCCAAAGGGAACTTTTGAGTTTGAGAAAGCTCTTTCTACACCAGGTATTTCTTTTATCTGCGAATGCAAAAAGGCATCTCCTTCAAAAGGTATAATTGCTCAGGATTTCCCATATCTTGACATTGCAAAAGAGTATGATGAGGCCGGCGCAGAATGTATATCAGTTTTAACTGAGCCTAAGTGGTTTCTAGGCGCTGATTCCTATCTTAAGAAAATTGCTGAAGCTGTGAATACTCCATGTATCAGAAAGGATTTTACAGTTGATGAGTACATGATTTTCGAAGCCAAGGCCCTTGGAGCAAAGGCGGTTCTCCTTATCTGTTCTATTCTTGATGAATGTCAGATAAGAGAATACTTAAATATATGCGATGATCTTGGCCTATCTGCTCTTGTGGAGGCTCATGATGAAAAAGAAATAGAGACAGCGCTCAGGGCATCTGCAAGAATTATCGGTGTTAATAACCGCAATTTAAAGGATTTTCATGTTGATACAAATAATAGCAAAAGGCTTAGAAGTTTAGTTCCAAGAGATGTTCTCTTTGTCTCCGAAAGCGGGGTAAAATCTGCAGAAGACATTAAAAATATCAAAGCTTTTGGAGCTGACGCGGTGCTTATAGGTGAAGCGCTTATGAAAGCTTCGGATAAAAAGAGCTTTCTACAAATGCTTAGATACGCTTAACCTTATATAAACAAAAAAGGAGGTGTATCGTGACAAAAGTTAAGATGTGCGGGTTTTTCAGGGACGAAGATATTCAGTTTGCAAATGAAGTTAAACCTGATTTCATCGGATTTGTCTTTTACAAAAAAAGTAGTCGCTACGTTGATAAAGAGACTGCAAAGCGCCTTAGATCAAGTCTTGATTCCAAGATAACTGTTGTAGGCGTTTTTGTTGATGAAGATATTTCTTTTATCAAGAAGCTTGTTGAAGAAAATATTATCGATAATATTCAGCTTCATGGTCATGAAAATGGCGATTACATCCGGCAGTTAAGAAAGAGTTTTGTACTAAACTCACCACTTATCATAAAAGCTGAAATAATAAAAACAAGTGAAGATATTGTAAGACTCCATGAGCAGAGCAGTTTTTATGATGCCAGCAACGGCTCAGATTCTGAACTTTCGCTGCCAGATTATTATCTTCTTGATTCAGGAATGGGTAGCGGTAGTTCTTTTGACTGGAATCTGTTAAAAGAGCTAAATAGGCCTATATTTCTTGCTGGAGGCCTTACTCCTGAAAATGTAAAAGAGGCAATATACATAGCCAAGCCTTTTGCCGTGGATGTAAGCTCTGGTATTGAGACAAACAAAGTTAAAGATATAGCTAAAATGAAGCGGTTTATAGAAAATGTCAGGTTATAAATTTGTTTTTGAGAATAATAGATTTATCAGAAAGTAGGAAAGAATATGAGTAATTCAAAGGGTAGATTTGGTGTTCATGGCGGACAATACATTCCAGAAACACTGATGAATGCAGTAATTGAACTGGAGGAAGCATATAATCATTACAAAAATGATTCTGAGTTTAACAGAGAACTCACAGGGCTTTTGAATGAATATGCAGGTCGTCCTTCTCGTCTTTATTATGCAGAGAAAATGACTAAGGATCTTGGTGGTGCCAAGATTTATCTAAAGAGAGAGGATTTGAACCACACTGGTGCCCATAAGATCAACAATGTTCTCGGTCAGGCTCTTTTAGCCAAAAAGATGGGTAAGACAAGGCTTATAGCTGAGACAGGTGCTGGACAACATGGTGTTGCAACTGCTACAGCAGCAGCTCTTATGGGAATGGAATGTGTTGTCTTCATGGGAGAAGAGGATACTAAAAGGCAGGCTCTTAATGTTTACAAAATGAAGCTTTTAGGAGCAGAAGTTATTCCAGTAACTTCCGGAACAGCGACTCTAAAGGACGCTGTATCTGAGGCTATGAGAGAGTGGACTTCCAGAATTGATGACACTCATTACTGCCTTGGCTCTGTTATGGGGCCTCACCCTTTCCCTACTATTGTTCGTGATTTCCAGGCTGTTATATCCAAGGAAATTAAAGAGCAGATGCTTGAGAAAGAAGGTCGTCTTCCCGATGCTGTAATAGCCTGCGTTGGTGGTGGTTCAAATGCAATTGGTACTTTCTACAATTTTATTGAAGATAAATCTGTGGCACTAATTGGGTGCGAAGCTGCAGGACGAGGCATAGATACTTTTGAAACAGCAGCTACTATCAATACTGGTCGTCTTGGAATATTCCATGGAATGAAATCCTACTTCTGTCAGGATAAGTACGGTCAGATTGCTCCTGTTTATTCTATTTCTGCAGGCCTTGATTATCCTGGAATAGGGCCAGAGCATGCATATCTGCACGACATTCATAGGGCTGAATACGTGGCAATAACTGATGATGAGGCCGTTAATGCTTTTGAATATCTTTCCAGAACTGAAGGTATCATACCTGCAATTGAGTCATCACATGCTCTTGCACATGCAATGAAGATTGCTCCAACAATGGATAAGGACAAGATTATTGTTGTGACCATCTCAGGAAGAGGAGATAAGGATTGTGCAGCAATTGCAAGATATCGTGGTGAAAATATTTCAGAGTAATCAAATCTTTATATATAAACAATTCGTATGCTAATTGAATTTAACAGGAGAACGTTATGAGTAATATAAAAAAAGCTTTTGAAAATGGTAAGGCCTTCATCGCTTTTATAACCTGCGGTGATCCAGATCTAAATACAACAAAAGAAGCCGTAAAAGCAGCCGTAAAAGGCGGTGCTGATCTTATAGAACTTGGTATCCCTTTTTCTGATCCAACAGCAGAAGGCCCAGTAATCCAGGGTGCTAATCTAAGGGCATTAAAAGGTGGCATAACTACTGATAAGATCTTTGATTTTGTAGTTGATCTTAGAAAAGAAGTCTCTGTTCCTATGGTATTTATGACTTATGCAAATGTTGTTTATTCCTATGGTTCAGAGGATTTTATAAAAAAGTGCAACGAGATAGGCATAGATGGGCTTATTCTTCCAGATCTTCCATTTGAAGAAAAAGAGGAATTTGAAGATATCTGCAATAAATATGATGTTGATCTGGTCTCACTTATTGCGCCAACTTCTGCAAATCGTATTGCTATGATTGCAAAGGAAGCAAAAGGTTTTATCTACGTTGTTTCAAGCCTTGGGGTAACTGGTACAAGAAGCTCAATTACAACAGATCTTGATTCCATCGTAAAAGTCATTCGCGAAAATACAGATGTTCCCTGCGCTATAGGCTTTGGAATCTCAACTCCAGAACAGGCTTCTAAAATGTCCTCTATATCAGACGGTGCAATTGTAGGTTCCGCAATCATAAAACTTCTTGAAAAACATGGAAAATCAGCACCTTCCTACATAGAAGATTATGTCAAATCTATGAAAACGGCTATGTAATGTAAAAATCCCTCCCTTTTGTAATCCAAAAGAGAGGGATTTTTATATTACTGCATCTGTTTTATTCTCTGCAAGTTCTCATCTGTTTCTTTTAACATCTCGCGAAGAGATAAATCTTCATCATATCCAAACTCGCAAATAGAATACTGAAGGTGATTTATGTATCTGTTGGTGTCAGATAAAAGCTTGGCATTCTGTGTAGACATTTCCTGTCTAAAGCTCTCTGCCTTGCCTTCTTCATCAGTAATCTCTAATACTGCAAATTCATTGCCGCGAATTCTGCCATATATGCATTCTTCAAATACGCTTTCAAGAATATCTGCCACTTTTTTGACAGCTCTGTCACCTTCTTCATGACCATACATATCGTTGATTCTCTTAAGAGATTCCATATGTATATAGGCTACTATAGCGTACTTGCCTGGTTTGAAGTTATCCTTTAAAAGATCATATGCCTTTCCAAAGAATCCTCGCCTATTAAGTCCTCCTGTAAGATAGTCCTGATCCCCAATATGATCAAGAACGGAATCATCTCTGGCAAGTTCTTCTTGTACTTCATACAGCTCTTCATTAGTTTTCTTTAGCTCTTTTTCAAGATAGGATATTCTTGAAACTCCAGTTACAACGCTGAGCAAACTCTCAAAATAATAGTCTGTAAGCATATTAGCAGTAAATTCTGTTATAAAAAGACCTAGTTGATATTCACCTACAAATAAAGGTCCAGCAATATATATACCAGGCTTTCCCCTTGATATACTTTCTATTATCTTGTTTGTTTCTGTAACTCTTTCATTTGGTTCAAACTCTGTTAATATGCCATTTACAAGCCTGGTTTTACAACTTATTTTTTCAGGCTTTTCCCACCAGTATTTAACAGAATTTCTAATCTTCTTGTCATAAAGAAGTACTGAACAGCCCTTTATTCCTTCTTTCAGGAGAATATCAGAAAAAATATCATAAGATTTTTCTGAAGGATATTTTCTATGGAGGAGAGCATAGCTTACTTTTGAAAGAACACTAAGCGCATCCGATGCCTCTTTTTCCACAAAGTTAAAAGCCTTCACATTTTCAGGTGCTGGAAGCTTTTTATTCTGTACATAATAAATTGCATCACATATTGCTTCGTAGCCTAACTGTTCATGCTGATCATGGTCTGTCTCAACACAGTTAACTGAATCAAAGCCTTCCTGCTCAGTTAAAGTGAGCATTGGTATGTCACCAAACTTTTTTAGGAATGACTCTTTTTTTAAGATTGGAGCATTTCTACCGATCCTGTCTATATCTATTATCAGGACATCAAAAGCAAAATCCGTTGCATAGTCATAAATAGCAGAGTGCTGATACTCGTACGGATTGTCTTTTTCATTTTCTGGTATCAGGTACTTGCCTGGCATTATGCAGAGAATTGCCTTTTTATCTCTGGCTGCCTGGCTAGCACCTATACATATTTTCTTAACTTCCTGATCTTCTAATTCTGATATTAACAGTCCGATATTCATAGGCCCCTCATCCCTTGAAATCAAAATACTGTATTACTCTTCGTCGTCATCCTGTACTGTTTCTGTTTTTTCGTCTACTTCTTCTGGAACATCATCGATATTATCTATATCGTGATCTCCATCAGAAATCTTTTCACGTACCTTGGCAATCTGAGCTACAGTAACTCCCTTATCAAGATTGATCATCTTAACACCTGAAGTTACACGGCCGTGGATAGTTATTTCATCCATGCGAAGCTGTATAATAGTGCCTGCATTTGTGATCATCATGATCTCGTTATCATCATTAACAGCCTTAACACCGATTACATTACCAGTCTTCTCAGTGATCTTATAGCACTTTACTCCCTTACCACCTCTAAACTGGCTATGGAATTCATCAAGAGTTGTTCTCTTTCCGTAACCTTTTTCGGAGACGATAAGAAGTGAATCACCCTGTGTATTGAGCTGCATTCCAACAATTTCATCTGTGTCATCCAGCATCATACCACGCACACCTATTGAAGATCTCCCTGTTGAACGAACATCCTCTTCATCAAAGTGGATACACATACCATTCTTGGTTACAAGGAATACTTCTGCATTCTTGGTTACTGTCTTAACTTCGATAAGTTCATCATCATCACGAAGACTGATAGCTGCAAGACCTGTCTTTCTTACATTTGAGAAGTCTGTGATAGGAGTCTTCTTAACAGTACCTTTCTTGGTTACCATAAATAAGCTCTTATCCTCGTCCTCAAAGCCCTTTACAGGAATCATAGCTGATATCTTTTCACCTGGGGCAAGCTGAAGGAGGTTAACAATTGCCATACCTCTTGATGTTCTGGATGCCTCAGGAATCTGATATGCCTTGAGTCTGTATACTCTACCTGTGTTAGTAAAGAACATGACGTAATTATGAGTCGTTGTCATGAGGATATCTTCTACAAAGTCATTGTCAATTGTACTAATTCCCTTGATTCCCTTACCACCACGGTTCTGTGACTTAAAATTATCAATTGACATTCTCTTGATATATCCAAGATTTGTCATGGCTATTACTGTATTAACATTAGGGATAAGATCCTCTGTATCAATATCTGAATCATCTTGACCAATCTGAGACTTTCTGTCATCGCCATATTTAGCAGCAATTTCTGTAATCTCTGTTCTGATAACGCCAAGAAGAACCTTTCTATCTGCAAGAATAGCTTTTAATTCCTCGATTCTCTTTAAGAGTTCTGCGTGCTCCTGCTCAAGCTTGTCTCTTTCCAAGCCTGTGAGAGTACGAAGCCTCATATCTACAATAGCCTGCGCCTGAACATCAGTAAGACCAAATCTTCCCATCAACTGTTCTTTTGCAAGAGCTACAGTTTCACTACCTCTAATGATCTTGATTACTTCATCGATATTATCAAGAGCGATTAGTAATCCCTCTAAGATATGATTTCTTTCTTCTGCCTTGTTAAGATCATACTTGGTTCTTCTTGTTACTACTTCTTCCTGATGCTTGATGTAGTACTTGAGCATCTCTGTTATACTAAGAACCTTAGGCTCATTATTAACAAGAGCAAGCATGATGATACCGAAGGAGTCCTGCATCTGTGTATGCTTGTACAGCTTATTAAGCATGATGTTAGGATTTACATCATTACGGAGCTCAATAACAACTCGCATACCTTCTCTATCTGATTCATCTCGAAGAGCAGTGATTCCATCAAGCTTTTTAAGCTTAACAAGTTCAGCAATCTTAGAAATCATGTTAGCTTTGTTTACAAGATATGGAAGCTCTGTTACAACGATTCTGTTCTTGCCATTCTGCATAGGCTCTATATTTGTAACAGCTCTTACAATAACCTTACCACGGCCTGTTCTATAGGCTTCCTCAGCTCCTCTTGTACCAAGAATGATACCACCAGTAGGGAAATCAGGAGCCTTGATGATTTCAAGGATTTCTTCAATCTCAGTCTCTCTATCTTCAAGAACTCTGTTATCAATCATCTTAACAACAGCATTTACAACTTCTCTAAGATTATGAGGAGGAATGTTAGTAGCCATACCAACCGCAATACCTGTAGTACCGTTAACCAATAGGTTAGGGTATCTACTTGGAAGGATAGAAGGCTCTTTTTCTGTCTCATCAAAGTTTGGTACAAAGTCTACTGTATCCTTGTTGATGTCGGCAATCATTTCCATTGAGATTTTGGTAAGTCTTGCCTCTGTATATCGCATAGCAGCAGCGCCATCACCGTCAACGGAACCAAAATTTCCGTGTCCGTCAACAAGGCAGTATCTCATGGACCATGGCTGAGCCATATTTACCAATGCGCCATAAATAGAGCTATCACCGTGCGGATGATATTTACCCATTGTATCACCTACGATACGAGCACACTTACGATGTGGCTTATCAGGACCATTGTTCAGTTCAATCATAGAGTAAAGAATTCTTCTCTGAACAGGCTTAAGACCATCCCTTACATCCGGAAGAGCACGAGATGCAATAACACTCATAGCGTAGTCAATATAATCTGACTCCATGGTCTTTTGGAGATCAACCTCTTTAATTCTGTCAGTGGTTGTTTTATCAAAAACGTCATCTGGCATTTCGTTGTTGATATTATTATTATCTGCCATTATCTTTTCCTTTTTTCTTCATGATGCTTTGTGAGCCACCATTTATTTTTTATTACTGTTTGCCTTTTTATCAGAATATATCAATATTCTTAACAAACTTTGCATTCTTCTCTATAAATTCTCTTCTAGGTTCTACCTTGTCACCCATGAGAGTAGTAAATGTTACATCAATATCTGATGATGATTCCTCATCCATGTTTACTCTCAAAAGAACTCGTCTCTCAGGATCCATAGTTGTTTCCCAGAGCTGTTCTGGATCCATCTCACCAAGTCCCTTATAACGCTGGATCTTGTTGTTCTGATCACGTCCAACATCTGTAAGGATCTTATCTAGTTCTTCGTCTGAGTATGCATACCAGACCTTTTTATTTTTCTCAAGCTTATAAAGTGGTGGCTGGGCAAGATAAACATGTCCCTGCTTGATAAGCTCAGGCATAAATCTATAAAGGAATGTGAGCATAAGTGTAGAAATATGCGCACCATCAACATCGGCATCGGTCATGATAATGATTTTGTCATATCTTAGCTTGCTGATATCAAAATCATCATGGATACCTGTTCCAAATGCTGTGATCATAGCTTTGATCTCAGCATTTCCGTATATTCTGTCTACTCTGGCTTTTTCTACATTCAGAATCTTACCACGAAGTGGAAGAATAGCCTGTGTAGCACGGCTTCTTGCTGTCTTAGCAGATCCACCGGCAGAATCTCCCTCAACTATGAAGATTTCACAGTTCTTAGGATCTTTATCTGAGCAATCTGCAAGTTTTCCTGGAAGTCCCATTCCATCAAGAGCTGACTTACGTCTTGTAAGATCTCTTGCCTTTCTTGCAGCATCTCTTGCTCTCTGAGCAAGAATTGCCTTTTCAAGAATCTGCTTGGCAACATTAGGATTCTGCTCAAGATAATATGTTAGCTGTTCACCAACTATACTAGCTACGGCACCTCTTGCCTCAGAGTTTCCAAGCTTTTGCTTGGTCTGTCCTTCAAACTGAGGGTCCTCAATCTTTACAGAAATGATTGCTGTAAGACCTTCTCTGATATCTTCACCAGTGAGGTTTTCCTCGTTGTCTTTTAACATCTTGTTAGCTCTGGCATAGTCATTGAATGTCTTGGTAAGAGCAGCCTTAAATCCCTCAAGGTGTGTACCACCTTCAGGAGTATTAATGTTATTAACAAATGTATAGATACTCTCGTTGTAAGAATCATTATGCTGGAAAGATACTTCTACCTGAACATTGTTCTTATTTCCTTCAAAGTACATGATTTCATCATAGAGAGATGTCTTACTCTTATTCAGGTACTGAACGAACTCCTTGATACCGCCTTCGTAGTGGAAGGTCTGTTCAATAGGTTCCTCACCTTCCTCTACACGCATATCTGTAAGTGTTATCTTCAGTCCCTTTGTAAGGAACGCCATTTCACGAAGTCTCTGTTTGAGAATGTTGTATTCAAAAACAGTTGTTTCTCTGAAAATCTCAGCATCTGGCTTAAAGTATACTCTTGTACCTGTTACTGATTCTGGAGCTGTGCCAACTTCCTTAAGAGGGTAGCATACTTTACCTCTTTCGTATCTCTGCTGATAAACCTTACCACCTCTTGTAACCTGTACTTCAAGCCACTCAGAAAGAGCATTAACTACAGATGCACCAACTCCGTGCAATCCACCAGAAACCTTGTATCCTCCACCGCCAAACTTTCCGCCAGCGTGAAGAATAGTAAATACAACTTCTACACCAGTAAGTCCTGATTTATGATTGACATCTACAGGTATTCCACGACCATTATCCTGAACAATAATTGTATTGTCTTCGTTGATAGTTACTTCGATGTGATCACAAAATCCTGCAAGCGCCTCGTCAACTGAGTTATCAACTATCTCGTATACGAGATGATGAAGACCTCTGCTGGCAGTAGTACCAATGTACATACCTGGTCTTTTTCTTACAGCCTCAAGTCCCTCAAGAATCTGGATTTGATCGGCACCATAGTTTACTGCTTCTTCGCTCATTGTTTGCTCCATTTCTTTTTATTTCTAAATTCCTGGCAATTATCAGTATTTCTACTAATTCTCGCTACTTACTGTTCCTTCTGTAACCTTGAACAGCTTATCTATTTCAAATCTGTTATTAACAAATTCATCAAGTCCAGTACATGTAATTATAGTCTGTATATCTCCGATGGTATTTAAGAGATAATTCTGTCTGTTACTATCAAGCTCAGACAATACATCATCGAGAAGTAGTACTGGATTTTCCTTCTTGGCTTTTTTTACTATCTCAATCTCAGAAAGTTTGAGTGAGAGAGAAGCAGTTCTCTGCTGTCCCTGTGAACCGTACTTTCTGATGTCTATTCCATCTCCGTATCCTTCTGATTCTGCATTTTTCTTTTGTATCACAAAAGAAAAATCATCCTTGTGAGGACCTGTTGTGGTCTGCTTGGCATACATATCTTTTTGCCTTGCACTTTTTAATTTTCTTTCAAATTCATCAGCACTGACATTTGGCTCATAATAAACTGACAGGAGTTCTTTCTGTCCTGTTAACTTTTCATGTATAGGTCTTATTATTTCATTAAGATCTCTGATGAATTTTTCTCTTGTCTTGATAATGACAGATCCATATTCGCATAATTGCTTATCCTGAACATCAAGTAAAACGTTATTTTCAGGGTGCTCATACAAATCTTTAAGAACTTTGTTACGCTCTACAACAAGTTTGTTGTATTTTGAAAGACTATTAAGATATATCTGATCCAACTGACATAGCTCCATATCCATGAATCTACGCCTTTCTGAAGGACCATTTTTTATGATACTAAGATCTTCAGGCGAGAAAAAAACTACATTGAGCATTCCAATCAGGTCTGATGCCCTTTTTATCTTTTGTCCGTCTATTGCAATTCCCTTGGATTTACTGCTGCGAAGATGCATATCTACGCGATATTCTGCATTATCCTTTTCAAGAATTGTCCTGACATGAGCTTCTTCTTTTCCAAACTTTATTATTTCTTTGTCTTTGCTACCTTTATGCGATTTGGTAGTAGCCGAAACAAATATAGCCTCAAGAATGTTAGTCTTACCTTGGGCATTATCTCCATAAAGTATGTTTGTACCGCTGCTGAAATCAATCTTTAGATTTTCATAATTCCTAAAATCAGCTAGTTCAAGTGATTTGATTATCATTTCTCAACTTTAACCTGTGTGCCATCATACTCAAAAATGTCACCATCATATAGTTTACGGCCACGTCTTTCTTCTATTTCTCCGTTAACCTTAACTAGTCCGGCTTGGATGTCATTCTTGGCATCCACTCCAGACCCCTCAAGTCCTGCCTTTTTAAGGGCCTGACCAAGTTTTATAAAATCATCATTTTCACGTAATTTGATTATTTCCATTACAAAATCCTTATATCTTATTTATGCCTTGAAACCTGTATTAGTCTACAGTTGTGAAGTTTACAGGAAGAACAAGGTAAATATATGTTGATTCCTTGTCTCTTATAAAGCATGGAGCCTTAGGATTAACAAGATAAATATCAACTATCTCATCCTCAATTACTCTGAGGGCATCAATAAGAAACTTAGGATTGAAGCCAATCATAAGATCCTTACCCTGTTTATCTATTTCAATTTCTTCATCCATGCTACCAATTGCTGAATTGATCTTAAGTTCGATATTCGAATCTGTAACAGAGATTATAACAGGCTTTTTATCACCCTCTTTAACAAGAAGAGTAGCACGATCAATACACTCTAGAAACTCTTTCCTGTTGATACTGATCTTTGTCTCATAATCACTAGAGAGCATCTGATCAATACTAAAGTATTCGCCCTCTATAAGTCTTGAAACAACAGTAGTATTATCAAACTCAAATAAAACATGTTTGTCTGTAAAATATATATTTACTATTTTCTCGATACTATCTCCAAGAATTTTACTTATTTCACCAAGTGTCTTACCTGGAACAATAACTTTCTTGTATGGATAGTTGCCATTAAGCTTAACTTTTCTGATAGAAATTCTATGTCCATCAAGAGAAACAAGCTTAAGATTCTCGCCATCTACTTCAAATAATTCGCCAGCCATCATCTTATTGGCATCATTCTCAGCAATAGAGAAGATAGTCTGCTGTATAACGTTTCTAAGCGTGTACTGTGAAACAGATACTCCATCAATCTTTTCAATAGATGGAAGATAAGTAAAGTCATCACCCTTCCTACCGATAAGATTGAATTTGGCTCTTTCACAACTAATAGTTACCTTATTGCTGCTATCAGATTCAATTGTTACTGCATTATCTGGAAGCTTTCTTACAATATCTACAAAGATCTTGGCATCTATAGCAATATAACCTCTCTCGACTATATCACCTTCTACTATAGTCTGAATACCAAGTTCCATATCGTTGGCAATAAATTTGATGACTCCTTCAGTTGCATCTACTAATATACACTCGAGAATGGACATTGTTGTTTTAGAAGGAACTGCTTTTGATACAATCTGTAATCCACTAACGAGGTTGGATTTAGAACAAACGAATTTCATTTAACCACATACTCCCTTCGCTGGCTAAAGTATAAAATTAATATTAATTAATAATAAAAACATTAATAATAGCTGTTGATAAGTGTAAAACCTATTCTATTATACAATTTATGCGGCTTTTTTACAAATTTTTGATTGTTGAAAACAAAAAAATTGATGTTGAAAATTAAAAAGTTATAAACAAGCCAAATTTTGACAAATAAGCTATAAAAAACTTAATCCACCTTAAATCACAATTAATCCCCAGCTAAATCACAAGTTATCAAGAAAGTTATCCACAATTGTGTATAACTTTTTAGTTTTTGTGAATTACCTATTATAAAGAAGGGTTTATTTTTTTCATTATTATATCCAGGTTTTTATTAAGCTCTTCATCGAAAGTCATCTGTTTCTTAATTTTGTTGATACCACTCATTACTGTAGTGTGATCTTTTTTACCAAGAAGCTTACCTATTTCCTCTAGTGAAGCATCTGTGTGTTCTCTGCAAAGATACATTATAACCTGTCTTGGAAGAACTATTTCTGAGTTTCTTCTCTTGGAGAAAATATCTTCCTTCTTGGATCCATACTGCTCACATACTGTATCAATAATAAGCTGTGGTGTAATAACCTTAGATTTATCTGGATAGATGATATCTTTAAGAGCTTCCATTGCGTTCTCAAGAGTAATATCTACATTATTAAGTCTTGAGTAGGCGATTATCTTATTGTATGCTCCTTCGAGCTCTCTGATATTTGATTTAATATTAGTAGCAATATAGTTGATAACTTCATCATCTATATGCTTGCCATAGTTTTCAGCATTTTTACGAAGAATTGCCATCCTTGTCTCATAGTCAGGTGACTGAATATCTGCTATAAGACCCATTTCGAATCTGGATCTGAATCTCTCTTCCAGGGTTTCCATTTCTTTTGGTGGTTTATCTGAAGAAAGAATAATTTGTTTTCCTGCTTGATGAAGCTCATTGAAAGTATGGAAGAATTCTTCCTGAGTTGACTCTTTTCCTATAATAAACTGAACATCATCGACCATGAGAACGTCTACTGTTCTATATTTCTCACGAAGCTTGGACATACTCTCTGCCTTACCACTTCTGATTGATTCAATAACTTCATTTGTAAACTGCTCAGAAGTTACATACAGAACCTTGGCCTGGTGATTATGTTCCATAACAAAGTGACCTATTGAGTGCATAAGGTGTGTCTTTCCAAGACCTGGTCCTCCATAAAGGAAAAGAGGATTGTAAGAAATTCCTGGAGACTCAGCAACAGCAAGAGCAGCTGAGTGAGCAAACTTGTTATTACTACCTACAACAAAAGTATCAAATCTATATTTTGGATTAAGATTTGAATGATCAATGTTAGAATTGCCTGAATACTGGCCTTGCTCATTGTCTGTATTTTTATTTTCATGAGTTTCTTCATTATTAATAATATCTTTATTAAGTATAAAAGATATTTCTACCATTTCTTCTAAGAACTCGGATACTGTTACTTTGAAAAAGTCCATATAGTTCTTACTGATATACTGAAGAGCCACAGGATTATCCTGTGGAATAAGAATCATTACAGTATTATTCTCTATTTTATATACTGTAAGAGGTTCAATCCATGTTCTATAAGAGATATCAGTTATACCTGACTCTATTCTTATATTTTTTTTGATTTCATCCCAATTGGATTTTAGTTTATTTGTGATTTCTACTGATGATTGCATGAAAAAACTCCCAACAAAGCATAATTTTAGACTTTAACTATTTTATATTATTCCGGTTTAAATATCAAACCACATAGGTTAAGTTGTGGGAAAGTGGAAAACACAATTTTTTAGGTATAAAAACACCCAATAAAAAATGCGGTGTGGAAAAAGTCCTGTTTTTCCACTATTAATAATCTACAGTCACAAAGCGCATAAAATGGCCATTCTCATTAATTTATCAACCATTAATTAACTGGGTTATCCACAAAAATTTAAAAAAATGTGGATAAATTTGTAGGTAAAATATTAATCAACATGTTATCCACAAAATCAACATTTTGATGTGGAAAACTTTTTTCAGCACCACATATTGTTGAAAATTAATTGAAAATTTTTTTTACTATTTTGTAACGTAATTTAGGGGAGTTTATGGCTTGACTGTCGTGTTTTTATTTATTATAATTATAAAGATTTTTTCCACACATGGATGCAATCATTAATCATTTAAATGGAACTAGATGTTTTATTTGGGTGGTTACGTACTTTAAATTTGAGATTTTCTAGTTTGAATAAGAAGGAGGTGTTTCCATATGAAGATGACATTCCAGCCTCATAAGCTCCAGAGAGCCAGAGTACACGGCTTCAGAGCAAGAATGGCTACTAAGGGCGGCAGAAAAGTTCTTGCTGCTAGAAGAGCAAAGGGAAGAAAGAGATTATCAGCATGATTTAAAGGCCGCAGTTAATGTGGCCTTTTTTCTTCAAAAAATTAAGGGATAATAAAAATGCTTTTTTCAGAATCAATGAAAAAAACAACTGATTTCCGTAATGTTTATGAGAATGGCAAGAGTTATGCTAATAAATTTATTGTTCTATATGTGTGGGAAAATGGCCGTTCAGACAATAAACTTGGGATTTCATGTAGTAAAAAAATAGGGAACAGTGTTGTAAGGCACAGATTTGCAAGACTTGTTCGAGAATCATACCGACTACAGGAAAGTGTATTCAATAGTGGTTTGGATATGGTAGTCGTAGCCAGGGCCTGTGCGAGAGATGCCAGCTTTTTTGATATTCAGGATTCTCTTTTGTACCTGGCAGGTAAGGCCCGCATAAAGAAAAATGGCGGTATTCAATGAAAAAAATACTTATCTTTTTAATTAAATTTTATAGAAAGTATTTGTCTCCATTAAAGAGAACAAAATGTCCATATATTCCAACCTGTTCGGAGTATGGACTAGAAGCAATAGAAAAGTACGGAGCAATCAAAGGGGGACTTTTGGCTGTTTGGAGGATATTAAGATGTAATCCTTTTTCAAGCGGTGGTTATGATCCTGTTCCGTGAACTTTCAGAGGAGGTATAATTTGTTAGGAGTTTTGTTAACCAAGGATAACGGTAAGATCGTTGGTCCAGTAGCGTGGCTGCTTGGTCACGTAATGAATGGTATATTTAATGTACTTAATGCTATTGGAATACCAAACATTGGTCTTGCTATTATCATTTTTACTATTGTTATTTATTTATGTCTTCTTCCACTTACTTATAAACAGCAGAAGTTTTCTAAGCTTCAGGCTAAGATGAGTCCTGAACTCAAGGCTATTCAGGAGAAGTATAAAGGAAAAAAAGATAATGATTCTATGCTTGCTATGCAGGCTGAAACCAAGGAACTTTATGCCAAGTATGGTGTATCTCAGACTGGTAGCTGCCTTCAGCTTATCATTCAGATGCCTATTCTTTTTGCTCTTTATAGAGTAATCAGCAATGTTCCAGCTTACGTTACTATAGTTAGAAATGCTTTTTATCCTCTTGTTGAGGAACTTAGACTTGCAGATGGAGCTGCTGATTTCATTTCAACTTTGAAGAGTGCTGCTTCATTTTCAAGTAGATTTTCAAATGAACAGTTTACTTCTGGTAATGTAGAATTTATTGAGAATACTTACATTGATATTCTTAATAAGACTTCAACATCTGATTGGGCAAGTATTTCTGAGCATTTTACAAGTCTTTCATCTTCTGTAGATAAGACTCATACAGCTCTTAATGCATTTAACTCATTTCTTGGTCTTAACATAGCAGACAGTCCTATGTATATGATCCAGACTGCATTTGCTAATAGAAATTTCCTTCTTTTCTTTGGAGGAGTTATAGTTCCTGTTCTTGCTGCATTTACTCAGTGGGTTAACACTAAGTTAATGCCTCAGAATGTAGATCCTAATGCCAAGATTGATCCTAATGATCCAGCTGCTCAGATGCAGCAGTCTATGAAGACTATGAATATTATGATGCCTTTGATGTCTGCATTCTTCTGTTTGAGTCTTCCTGCAGGTATGGGTGTTTACTGGATTGCTGGTGCTGTTATTAGATCAATTCAGCAGATCGTGATCAATAAGCATATCGATAAGACTGATATTGATGCTGAGATTGCCAAGAATACTGAGAAATACAAAAAGAAAATGGAGAAAATGAAATCTTCTCCTCAGATGAATATGTATGCAAATATGTCTACCAGAAATATCACTAATGTAGCTAAGAGTGCTTCTACAGAGGTTTCTGGTGACGTTGAGGCTAAGGTTGCCAATTCAAGGAAGGTTTACGAGAATAATAAGATTCGTAAGGATTCTCTTCTTGCTAAGGCTAACATGGTAAAAGATTATAACGAAAACTATAATAAAGATTGATGAGGGGTGTGAACGATGGAGTTTAAGGAGTTTACAGCAAAAAATATAGATGATGCTATCACTGAAGCTTGCGAAGAACTCATGGTTACAAGTGATAGATTAGAGTATGAAGTTGTTTCAAGTGGTTCTGCAGGTTTTCTTGGTATCAATGCAAAGCCTGCTGTTATCAAGGCTAGAATTAAAGAAGAAAAGCCTGTTGAAGTAGAAGCTCCTAAGGCTGAATCTACTGATAGTAAACAGTTTTCTAAAAAGGATGATTCCAAAAAGAAAAATACTAACGCTGATTCAGATAATAAGCCTGAAGCAGAAGATAAGAAGACATCTAGCATTGATGGTGATGATCTTGTAAAAAAGGCAAATGATTTCCTCAAAGATGTTTTTGAAGCAATGAAAATGGAAGTTGTTGTAAATGCTAAGTTTAATTCTCAAGATAATATTCTTGATGTTGAGCTTAGTGGTGCTGAGATGGGTGTTCTTATAGGTAAGAGAGGACAGACACTTGATTCTCTTCAGTATCTTATTTCTCTTGTTGTTAATAAGGAATCTTCTGATTACATTCATGTTAAGGTTGATACAGAGAACTATAGAGAGAGAAGAAAGGCAACTCTTGAAAATCTTGCCAAGAATATTTCTTATAAGGTTAGAAAGACAAGACAGTCAGTTGCTCTTGAGCCAATGAATCCTTACGAGAGAAGAATAATTCACTCAGCTCTTCAGAACGACAGATATGTAACAACTCACAGTGAAGGTGATGAGCCTTTCAGACGCGTTGTAGTTACACTTAAGAAATAATTTCTAAAACTATAAAGTCGAGAGGGGATAACCTCTCGACTTTTTTCTTTAAGTTGAAAGTATTGTTTGTTCTTCTTGTGTTATAGTTATTGTGATAATGTTCAAATGTTTATAGGAAGATGACTATGGGTTCTGTACTTAATAATTTCAGTGGAGATACTATTTGTGCTATTGCCACAGCTATGTCTGATGCTGGTATTGGTATCATTAGAGTAAGTGGTCCTGATGCAATCAGTATCTGTAATAAAATTTATGTTTCAGCAAAAAAAGAGCATAATTTGTCTGAGCATAAACCTAACAGCATTACTTATGGATATATTGTTGATGAATCAATGAATCGTGACTTATGTGTAATAGACGAAGTTATGATCTCATTTATGAAAGCGCCACACAGCTATACCAGAGAGGATGTTATCGAGATTAATTCTCATGGCGGAATGCTAGTGATGAATCAAATACTAGAACTACTTATAAAAAGTGGTTGCAGAATGGCTGAGCCTGGTGAGTTTACAAAGAGAGCCTTTTTAAATGGTCGAATTGATCTAACGAAGGCGGAAGCTATCATGGATGTTATTAGTGCGCAGAACAATTTTGCACTTGAGTCCTCAAGAAGTCAGCTTCAAGGAAAAATATCTGAAAAAGTAAAAGAAATTCGTCAAAAGATAATTTACCAGATGGCTTTTATCGAGTCTGCGTTAGATGATCCCGAAAACTATGATCTAACTGGTTTTTCTGATAATTTAATTAATATAATAAACCCTATAATTTCAGAAATAGAATCTTTAATAGCTACTTCTGATGAAGGGAAAATCAGAAAAGATGGCATTAAGACGGTGATCATTGGTAAACCAAATGCTGGAAAATCATCTCTTTTAAACGCTCTTACAGGTGATGAAAGAGCCATAGTTACTGATATAGCAGGTACTACTAGAGATATCATTGAAGAAACAGTAAGACTTGGTGATATAATTTTGCATCTTATTGATACTGCTGGTATTAGAAACACCGAGGATGTAATTGAAAAAATTGGTGTGGATAAAGCAAAAGCAATGGTTAATGATGCTGAACTTGTACTATACATTCTCGATTCAACTTCTGAAATTGATGGTGAGGATAAAGAGATAATAAGTCTTTGTAAAAATAAGAAGACTATCGTGTTACTTAATAAAGATGACTTAAGTAGCAATATTAAAATTTCAGAAGAAATTGTTCGTAATCTTTTTTCAGAATCAGAAAATGAATCAGTTCCCGTTATCAAAACTTCTATGTTGAAGGGAAATGGTATTGAAGATTTAAAGTCTGCAGTTACTGATTTGTTTTTAAATGGACAGCTTGTTCCAAAGCAGGAACTGTATATTACTAATTTAAGGCACAAGAATCTTCTTCAAAAAACTCTGAATAGTTTAAAACTTGTAATTGATAGTATTGAAAAAGGGTTGTCTGAAGATTTTTATACAGTTGATCTTAATGATGCCTATGTAAGTTTAGGCGAAATAATAGGTGAAGAAGTTGGAGATGATCTTGTAGAGGAAATTTTCTCCAAGTTCTGTATGGGAAAATAAATTATGTTAGATATTAGAGAAAAATATGATGTTGCCGTAATAGGTGCTGGCCATGCTGGATGTGAAGCTGCTCTTGCTTGTGCCAGGTTAGGACTTGAAACTATTATATTTACAATGAGTGCTGACAATATAGCATTCATGCCCTGTAATCCCCATATTGGTGGGTCTTCCAAGGGACATCTTGTTAGAGAGATAGATGCTCTTGGCGGAGAGATGGGAAAAGTTATTGATAAAACTTTTTTACAATCCAAGATGCTCAATACTTCCAAAGGACCAGCTGTTCATTCACTTAGATGTCAGGCTGATAAGATGGAATATTCCAAAGAAATGAAAAGAGTTTTGGAGCATCAGGAACATCTTACAATTAAGCAGGCTGAAGTTTCTGAAATTATAGTAGAAGATTATAAGGTAGATAATTCTGAGGAAGAATATAGCAAGAAGATTGTCGGAATCAAGATTTTTTCTGGCATTATTTATGATGTTAAATCAGTTATTCTTTGTACTGGAACTTATCTTAAAAGCCGATGTCTTACAGGTGAAGCTATTACATACAGTGGTCCTAATGGTTTACAGCCTTCGAATCTTTTATCCCAGTCTCTTATAAATGCTGGTATTGAGCTTCGAAGATTTAAGACAGGTACACCTGCTCGTATGGACGGCAATTCTATTGATTATTCAAAAATGTCAGAGCAGTTTGGTGACACACCTGTCATTCCTTTTTCTTTTGACACTGATCCAGAAGATGTTCAAAGACCTCAGGTATCTTGTTGGTTGACATATACCAATGAAAAAACACATGAAATAATACGAAATAACATAGATAGATCACCTATTTATGCTGGTATTATTGAAGGCATTGGTCCTAGATATTGCCCTTCTATTGAGGATAAAGTTGTTAAATTCCCTGATCATGAAAGACATCAGGTTTTTGTAGAACCTGAAGGTACATATACTAATGAAATGTATATTGATGGAATGAGTTCTTCTCTTCCTGAAGATGTACAGATTGCAATGTATAGAACTGTTCCTGGTTTGGAAAATTGCAAGATTGTTAAGAGTGCGTATGCAATTGAATATGACTGCCTTTGTCCAGGTCAGCTTAATCCTACTCTTGAGATAAAAAATATTCGTGGTTTATTTAGCGCTGGCCAGTTTAATGGAAGTAGTGGTTATGAAGAAGCTGCTGCGCAAGGTCTTTATGCCGGAATTAATGCTTCTATGCAGATTCTTGGTAAGCCTTACATTTCTATTGATCGTTCAGAGGGATATATTGGAGTTCTTGTTGATGATCTTGTAACAAAAGAAAACTTGGAGCCATATAGAATGATGACTTCCAGAGCAGAGTATCGTCTTTTGTTGAGACAGGATAATGCTGACATTAGACTTAGAAAGAAAGGTCATGATGTTGGTCTTATTAGTGATGAAAAATACAATAAACTTATCAATAAAATAGATAGCATAAATTTGGAAGTTGAAAGATTAAAGAAAACTTCCGTTGGTGCTAATGCTACTATTCAGAAATTTATGGAGGAGAGCGGTAGCACACCATTAAAGACTGCGACTTCTCTTGCAGAACTTTTATGTAGACCAGAGTTCTCCTATGAAAAATTGGCCCCTATTGATTCTGATAGACCTTCATTAACTAAAGATATTATTGAGCAGGTTGAGATAACTATTAGATATGAAGGGTACATTAATAGGCAGGAAAGACAAGTTGAGCAATTTAAAAAACTTGAAAAAAGATTAATTCCTGCTGATATAGATTATGATGATGTCTCTAGTTTAAGACTTGAAGCTCGACAAAAATTAAAAAAATTCAGACCTGCTAATATAGGACAGGCTTCAAGAATAGGTGGAGTTAATCCTGCTGATGTATCTGTTTTATTAATATATCTAGATACTTTGAATAGAGGAAATAATGATGAGAGATAAATATGCAAGTATGATTGCTGATTTGAATACTTTTGGTGTTGAGATTAGTGATAAACAACTTCAACAGTTCAATACATATTATGAATTACTTGTAAAATGGAATGAAGTTATGAATCTGACTGCTATTACAGACTTTGAAGATGTATGTAAATTACATTTCGTCGATAGTATTTCAGCATGTCAGTTTTTTGATTTTTCTTCAGATGATTATTCACTCATAGATATTGGAACTGGTGCTGGCTTTCCAGGTATTCCTCTTAAGATAGTTTTTCCAAATCTTAAGATCACATTATTTGATTCTTTAAATAAAAGACTAAATTTCTTAAATGAAGTTATTGATAAACTTGATCTTAATAATCAAGGATCTATTGTTACTCTTCATGGTAGAGCAGAAGATTTTGCTTCAACTAAAAAAGACTCATTGAGGGAGACTTTTGATATTGCCGTTTCTCGTGCAGTAGCTAATATGTCAACTCTTTGTGAATATTGTCTTCCTTATGTGAAGGTAGGAGGAAATTTTATAGCTTTTAAAAGTGAGAAAGCTTCTGAGGAGTTAGTTAAGGCTAAAGGTGCTATTCATTTACTTGGTGGTAAGCTTACAAGTTCTAATGAATTTATTCTTCCGGAGTCTGATTATAGTAGAACAATATGTATTGTAAATAAAGTAGAACCTACCTCAAAAAAGTATCCACGTAAAGCTGGTGTTCCATCCAAAACTCCGCTTTAATATATCTTGTGTTTTACTTTTATTTGTTATTAAATGTTTCACGTGAAACATTAATATTTGAATTTGTTTATTATACAAAAAATTGTTTCACGTGAAACATTGAAACACAAAATCTAGTATAAATAACTGTGAAACATTAATCCGTGCAAGTAATTGTGTAATTAAGTCAGAAAATTATTCATACTAGATGTAGTTATCCAAAATAGTAAATGCTAAAAATAACTTATTTCGAAATATTTTTTTGGATAAAAGAGAAAAATAAGTAAGTTTTATAAAATGTATCAACCGCAAAAACTAATTTGTGATAAAATCATATTAGTGTTTAAATTGTGGAGGAAAAATGGGTAGAGTAATAGCGATAGCAAACCAAAAGGGAGGAGTCGGTAAAACAACGACTTCTATTAATTTGTCTGCAGCTCTGGCAGAAAAAGGAAAAAGAGTCTTAGTAATTGATACAGATCCACAGGGAAATACAACAAGCGGATTTGGTCTTGATAAGAATGAGTTAGAAAATACTATCTATGAGTTAATGATTGGAGAGTGTGATACAGAAGAAGCTATCCATAAAGAAATCTTTGAGAGAATAGATATTATTCCATCTAATGTAAATCTAGCAGCAGTAGAAATTGAGCTAATCGATGCTGATCAAAAAGAATATATCTTAAGAGAAGCAATCAGTAAAGTTAAAGATAACTACGATTTTATTGTTATAGATTGTCCGCCTTCACTCAGCATGCTGACAATTAATGCTATGACTACAGCTAATACTGTATTAGTACCTATCCAATGTGAGTATTATGCGTTGGAAGGACTTAGTCAGTTAGTACACACAGTAAACCTTGTAAAAGAAAGACTGAATCCAGAACTTGAAATGGAAGGCGTTGTCTTCACAATGTTTGATTCAAGAACGAACCTTTCTCTTCAGGTAGTAGAAAATGTTAAGGAACATATACAGGAAAATGTGTATAAGACAATAATTCCAAGAAACATAAGATTAGCAGAAGCCCCAAGCTATGGTCTACCTATAAATATATATGAACCAAAGTCTGCAGGTGCAGAAGCTTATAGACTTCTTGCTGATGAAGTTGTTGAGAGAGAGTTTTAATTGAATTAAGTGCGATTATTATAGTAATGATAAATGTTGGAGGAGACAAATGGCAGTTAAAAATGCGAAAAGAGGTCTTGGGAAGGGCCTTGATACTTTAATACCTGCAAAGGTAAGTACTACAAAAGAAACTAAGATTGAAGAAAAACATATTGAAGGTCAGATAGTTAATCTTAGCACTACCAAGATAGAACCAAATAAGAATCAGCCAAGAAGAACATTTGATGAGGATGCTCTTTTAGAATTGGCTGATTCAATCAAGCAGCATGGAATGATAAATCCACTTATTGTAACACCTAGAAAAAATGGTGGTTACATGATAGTGGCCGGAGAGAGAAGATGGCGTGCTGCAAAAAAATTAGAGTTAAAAGAAGTACCTGTAATAATCAAAGATCTTTCAGATGAAGAGATTGCTGAGCTTTCTATAATTGATAACTTACAGAGAGAAGATATCAATTCTATTGACGAAGCATTTGCATTTAAGCAGCTTATTGATGCGTATTCATATACACAGGACCAGCTTGCTGCAATAGTATCAAAGAGTAGAGTATATGTAACAAACTCTCTCAGATTATTAAAACTATGTAGCAGAGTTCAAGAAATGGTAATACAGGAACTGATATCTACAGGTCATGCAAGAGCACTTATCTCAATTGAAGATCCAAAGGAACAGGCTGAGATAGCTCAAAAAGTATTTGATGAGAATTTAAGTGTTAGAGAAACAGAAAAGCTTGTAAAGGGATTAGGAAAAACTTCCAAGAAAAAAGTTTCTAAGACTAATCCAAGTATCGAAGCTGTATATAGCGATGTTGCTGAAAAATGTAAACAGGCTCTTGGAACAAAGGTTGAAATTTCATCTAAAGGCGATGGAGTTGGCCTTATTCAGATTGAGTTTTATAACAATGATGATTTAGAAAAAATCATTGGAAGAATATGTAAAGAAAACTAAATACATAGTCGGGGGACAATAATGGAAAGCAATATATTCAGTGCATTAGGAATGGCAGGTTTAGATCCAGCGATATTATTCCTGGTGTTATTAGTTCTTTTGATCGGAGCATTTGTAATCATTATTCTTCAAGGGAAAAGACTTAAGAACCTGGAAAGAAAGTATTCCAAGTTCATGCAGGGAAAAGAAGCTGAGTCTCTGGAAGAAGAAATTGTGGGTCTGTTCCATGACAATAGAATGATCAGAAGTGAAAACGAAAAAAATAGAAAAGACATTATCAATATAAACAAAAGACTTAATAACTCTTTCCAGAAAATTGGATTAGAGAAATATGATGCATTTAGCCAAAATGGTGGTAAACTTAGTTTTGCACTTTGCATGTTAGATGAAAATGATAATGGATTTCTTTTAAATTCAGTTCACAATTCAGATGGAATGAACTACTCTTATTCAAAAGAAATAAAAGCAGGAATATCTGATGTAGAATTAAGCAAAGATGAAAAAAGAGCATTAGATAAGGCGTTAGAAAGTACAAACAGATAATATAATAACAAACGATATTTTAAATATATAGATATCATAAAGAAGCTAGGTAAAGATATCAACTCTATAAGGATAAAAAGATATCTTCAAATAAAAAATAACTTGGAGGAGATCAAGATGATCGACATTAAATTTTTACGTGAGAATCCAGATGTTGTAAGAGAAAACATCAAGAAAAAATTCCAGGATGAGAAGCTTCCTCTTGTAGATGAAGTAATCAAATTGGATGAGCAGAGAAGATCAAACCAGCAGGAAGCTGATGAAATTAGAGCTCACAAGAATAAGATTTCAAAAGAAATTGGTGCTCTCATGGCTCAGGGCAAAAAAGATGAGGCAATGGCACTTAAAGAAGAAGTTGCCAAGGAAGCCAAGAGACTTGAGGAACTTGAGGAAAACCAGAAGAAACTTGATGAAGAAGTTACAAATAAGATGATGATCATTCCTCAGATCATTGACGAGTCTGTACCAATCGGAAAAGACGATTCACAGAATGTTGAGATTGAGAAGTTTGGTGAGCCTGTAGTTCCTGATTTCGAGATTCCTTACCACACAGATATCATGGAGAGCTTTGATGGTATTGATCTTGATGCAGCTAGAAGAGTAGCTGGTAATGGTTTCTATTATCTGATGGGAGATATTGCAAGACTTCACTCTGCAGTTATCTCATATGCTAGAGACTTCATGATTGATAGAGGCTTTACATACTGTGTCCCACCTTTCATGATTCATGGAAACGTTGTAGCAGGCGTTATGAGTTTCCCAGAGATGGAAGCTATGATGTACAAGATTGAAGGCGAAGACCTTTATCTTATCGGAACAAGTGAGCATTCAATGATTGGTAAGTTCATTGATCAGATCATCCCTGAAGAGGAAATGCCAAAGGCTCTTACAAGTTATTCACCATGCTTTAGAAAAGAAAAAGGTGCTCACGGTATTGAAGAAAGAGGTGTATACAGAATTCACCAGTTCGAGAAACAGGAAATGGTAGTAATCTGTAAGCCAGAAGAATCAAAGACTTGGTATGACAAGCTTTGGAAGAATACAGTAGATCTTTTCAGATCAATGGATATTCCTGTTAGAACTCTTGAATGCTGTTCTGGAGATCTTGCAGATCTTAAGTGCAAATCATGTGACGTTGAAGCTTGGTCACCAAGACAGAAGAAATACTTCGAAGTAGGAAGCTGCTCAAATCTTGGAGATGCTCAGGCTAGACGTCTTAAGATCAGAATCAAGGGCAAAGATGGCAACTATCTTGCACACACTCTTAACAATACAGTAGTTGCACCACCAAGAATGCTTATCGCATTCCTTGAGAACAATCTTCAGGCTGATGGAAGTGTTAGAATTCCTGAAGTTCTTCGTCCATACATGGGTGGAAAAGAAGTTCTTGTACCAACAAAAAATAAATAATCGTGTGAAAATATAGAGATAAAAGAGGTAGAATCCCTGTGCATAAGTTCCTAAGAGCCGTGGGCTTTTCTAAAATTAAAAACAGAAAAGAGTTAAACGCTCTGATTACAGCCACAATTCAGGATGCCACAAGAAGAAATTATGTGACTACACCTGAGGATGGTATGATTGCGGAATTTACCAGGGATTTTGCTGATTATATAGGGCTGGCAGTATGCGGTGAATTTGATGAAGAAGATAAATTCATCTATGAATATTACTATCCATATCTCATTCCAACAAATGTCAGCACAGAGGAAGATATAAATATTGAAAGACATGCAGCAACTATCTCCTATGAGGGTGTTTGCAATGAACCAAGAGTAGGAGTGACACTTATTTTTTATCTTCAGAACATGATTCCTTATATCAAATATGAGAACGAGAAGAAATTTCCTATAAGGGGAACAACGTTAAGTTTGTCTGCTCTATCTACTAAGGGACAGATAATGATGCCCATTGCCAAGACCGAAGAAGAAAAAGAAGTCGCTAAAAAGAAAATGGGTTACCGCAACAAGCTCATTAACAATGCAAGAAAAGGCGATGAGACAGCAATAGAATCGCTGACGCTTGAAGACATGGACCTTTATACAACTCTTTCAAAAAAGATAAGAAAGCAGGATGTATATAGTCTTGTGGATTCTTATTTTATGCCTTATGGAGTAGAGTGTGATCACTACTCAGTTTTGGGAGAAATTACTGAGACTAAAAAAGTTAAAAACAGATTCACAGATGAGACAGTTCATATCATGCGTATTAATTGCAATGAACTGGAATTAGATGTGGCTATCAATGAAGTAGATCTTCTCGGAGAGCCAGCAGTTGGACGTAGATTTAAGGGAAATATTTGGATGCAGGGGGCAATTAATTATCCTGAATCCAAATGATTGTAGAACAACATACATAGTAGCCAACGTCGTGAGACTGCAGACTATAGCAATAAGGAAATATAATAAATAAATATTGATTAAAAAATCAAAATATGAAAGGAGACAAAGATATGTCAACACCACACAATAGTGCAGAAAAAGGCGATTTTGCCAAGACAGTCTTGATGCCGGGAGATCCACTAAGAGCAAAATTTATAGCAGAGAATTTCCTTACAGATGTTAAATGTGTTAACCAGGTAAGAGGAATGCTGGGCTTTACAGGTAAATATGAAGGAAAAGAGGTGTCTGTAATGGGACACGGAATGGGAATTCCTTCAATTGGTATATATACCTACGAGCTTTATAATTTCTATGATGTAGATAATATCATTAGAGTTGGTAGTGCAGGCGGAATGCAGGATGATGTTAATGTTAGAGATATCATTTTTGCAATGGGAGCGCATACAGATTCAAACTACGGATTCCAGTTTGGACTTCCAGGAACCTTCTGCCCAACAGCAACTTACGATATTCTTGAGAAAGCCGTAAATATCGCAAGAGATAAGAAAGTAAGATACCATGTAGGTAATGTACTTGCTTCAGATGCTTTCTACAAGAAGAACTGTGATGAGGCAGATCGTTACAGAAATCTTGGATGTCTTGCAGTAGAAATGGAAACTGTAGCTCTTTATATGAATGCTGCAGAAGCAAAAAAGAACGCGCTTACAATTCTTACTGTTTCTGATCATCTTTATAAGACAGAGGAACTTTCTGCTGAAGAGAGACAGAACAGCTTCACAGATATGATGGAAATAGCACTAAAGACAGCAATTCAGTTATAATAACCAGTTTTCGAAACGAGGTGTATAACGCACCTCGTTTTTTTTATGGTATAGGGGAAAAAATGGTAACAACTATTATAAAAATGTATATTACGCTCATTCCGCCAATTTTATCAGGCATGGCAAATATGGCATTTTGTAAATCTGATCTTTTAAAAAGCTTCAAAAAGCCTATAGATGGTGGACGAAAGTTTGTGGATGGAAAGAGAATATTTGGAGAAAATAAAACCTGGAAAGGTGTGATAGGCTATCTGCTTTTTAATATGATTTTTTATGTTATATGGGGGATGATCTGCAATATATTAAAGATTGAGCATCTAAATTTCTTTTATTATCAGCATAAAAATACGCAACAATTCAATATTTTGATAGGTTTATTACTTGGAATAGCATATTCTTTATTCGAACTTCCTAATAGTTTTATGAAGAGAAGAATGGATATTGTTCCAGGAAAAACAATGAATGGACCACAGAAGGTCTTTTTTATTTTTTTAGATCAGGCAGATTCAATATTTGGGCTGGCTTTAGTGGTATGGATGTTCTATGATCTAGGGATTGCCATGTATATAGCCTACGTTCTCATAGGAGCTTTTACCCATATAATAGTTAATATATTTTTATACAAAATAAAATTAAGAAAAAATATGTTTTAAGGTAAATAAAGTGGTAGTAGAATTATCAGATTTTAGTGAAATAAACAATAAACTTGGGAATAAAGGTAAATCACTGATAGAACTAAAAAAACAGGGATTCAATGTTCCATCTGGCTTTATTCTTGATACAGATATTTACGATAAGACAATCAGAGAAAGTCAAATAAGTATAGAGATAGACAGGCAGCTAAAAAATCTTAGCATGTCAAATGTAAGGGAAATCTCTGAAAATATACGTTGTCTATTCGACAAAGTAGCGCTTTCAAAGATAGTTAAAGAAAAGATATCTCTTTTGCTGGAAACAGATAAAAAGTATGCAGTCAGGAGTAGTGCTTCAAAAGAAGATTTGAAGGGATATTCATTTGCTGGGCAGTACGATACTTTTTTAAATGTTACAACAGATAAGATTGAAGAAAATATAATAAATTGCTACAGGTCAATGTTTTCAGAGAACACCCTCAAATATCTTCTTGATAACAACATGGATGCAAAAGATCTGAAGATGTCAGTTATAGTGCAGGAGATGGTTGATTCAGAGTTAAGTGGAATCTGTTTTACCATAAATCCTCAGACCGGCAAGGATACTGAGATGCTGATAGAAGTGTCAAAAGGTCTTGGCGAGAATATCGTAAGTGGGAAAAACAGGCCACAACAATACCATTATGATTGGTATGAAAGTAAGCAGGTGGGAGAAAAAGAAAAAAATCCGCTTATCAGCACAGAAAAACTTAAGGAATATGCAAAAGAGTTCCTGAATATTCAGCTCTTTTACGGATACCCCTGTGATATTGAATTTGCCATAAAAGATGATGAACTCTATATTCTACAGGCCAGGGCCATAACGAGCATCAAATATTCTGGATTAGAAGCAAACTGGACTACAGCCAATTTCAAGGACGGAGGAGTATCTGCAAGAGTAAGCCGCCCATATATGTACAGTTTGTACGAATACATTTGGGAATATACCCTTAGAAAATACCTTATTGATAGCAGGATCCTTATCAAGGACGAAATTGATAAGAAGCTTATAAACAGATTTTACGGAAGATGTTATTGGAATACATCAACTGTAAAAAGAGCTATGAGCCAGGTAATTGGCTATAAAGAAAGAGATTTTGATAATGAATACGGAATTAAGGGTGAGTATGAGGGTGATGGCAAAACCACAAAACTCACACCCAAAACCGGAATCAAAATGCTGAGGATTGCTCTAGGCCATATAAAAGTAAAAAAAGAACGCGCAAAGAGCTATGACAAACTCAAGGAAGAGCTTTTAGCAGATTATTATAAATACAAGAAAAAATACGATGAGCATAGCATAAAAGATATAAAGGCAGAATATATTGATATAACAAAGTCCGCGTATCTTAAAAGCGAGTCAACATACTTTTGGCAAGTGTTCCTGAATACAGTGCAGGAGGCGGTTTTCAAAAGTCAGCTACTTAAGATCATATCTGAAAGTGAGTATTTGACACTTCTTGGAAACCTTGAGGACGTATCTCATATGAGACCTTTTTATGAGATATGGGAGTTATCAAGATTCATAAGATTAGACCCAGAAGCTATGAGTGTATGGAAAGACTCATCAGATGAAGAACTATTAAATAAGTTTCATGAAAAAGAAGACAAATACATGAAACAGGCCGCCAAAATAATAGACAGATATGGTTATCATTCAGGCAGAGAACTGGATGTGACATACCCCTGCTATTATGAGGATCCGCTTCCAGTCCTTAAGATGATAAAGGATACAATAGGTCTGGATGACACTTATTCTCCAGTTAGTGATAAGGAAAAAGTTGAGCAGGAATACTTAAGGATCCTTCAGATAATCAAATTAAAAGTTGGAGAAAGAAAGTATAAAAAACTCTACAAGAAAATCCGTAAAATGAAGGAAATGCTCTGGTGGAGAGAAGAGTATAAGGATATTTCAACCAGGTATTACTATTTGATCCGCTGCTATACTATGGAACTGGCAAAAGAACTATATAAGCAGGAAGTAATTGCAGATGAGGAAGACATATGGTACTTGAAAGTCCAGCAGGTATGGGATTATTTGGAAGGTCACAGTACAAAAGAAATTCTTTCAGACATCATCAGTAAGAATAAGATATACTATCAGGCCTATAGAAACTATATGAGTGATAATGAGATAGGTCAGGAAATATCTTTTGACAGAGCAAGGTATTACGAGGATAAAGATGCAAGACATTTAAAGGGCCTTGGAACAGGCTGCGGTGTGGTTACAGGAACAGCAAGAGTAATAGAAGATATAGGTGATATCGACAAGTTAAAAACTGGAGACATACTTATAACAAAATTTACTGATACAGGCTGGACTCCGAAGTTCGCAATGCTGTCAGGAATAATAACAGAGTATGGCGGAGTTTTGTGTCATGCCGCTGTAGTATCAAGAGAATATGGAATTCCAGCAGTAGTCTGCTGTTACGGGGCCCTTGACAGGATCAGAGACGGCCAGGAAATAACAATTGATGGCACAAATGGAATTGTAGCATATTAGTGTAAATTGGGAGAAAAGAAATGTTTATAGGAAAATGGAATAAGGCAGTAATACTTACTTATATTGGACTTTCAATAGCAGTGACAGGAATGGCACTGGCTATAAGCGGAGCTGACATAAAATACGCATTTTTATGTCTTATGCTCTCAGGAATATGTGATCTTTTTGATGGAGCAGTAGCAAGAAAAGTTGAAAGAGATGATGAGGAAAAAGCCTTTGGTGTTGAACAAGACTCATTGTGCGATGTCATAAGCTTTGTGGCATTTCCAATAGTGATCCTTACATCTATGGGATTTAATAGAATATGGCACATTGCAGCATACGCTGTATTTGCAATATGCGGAGTAGCAAGACTCGGCTATTTTAACATTAAGACAGCTGATATCAATAAGCCAGCCAAGTACTTCACAGGCGTTCCGGTAACATATTCAGCACTGATATTTCCTGTGTTATACCTGGTCAGCTTTGTGATGCCTAAAAATATATTTGAAGTATTTGTAGTTTTATTTGTTCTGACAAAAGCATTTTTTGAAATCCTGAACATAAAGGTTCCAAAGCCAGGAAAAATCTCATATGTTGTCTTTTCTGTTCTTGGAATCGCCATGATGTCAGTATATTTGGTGGTACTATGAAATACTATGACAGAAAAAAAGGACAATATGTCGAGGAAAAAGAATCAGGGCAGAAGGCACTTGATTTTTTGTATAAAAACCCTTTTGGAAGGCTAATCCTAAAACTAACAATAAATCCTACTATTTCAAAAGCCTATGGAGTCTATAACAATAGCTCTTTTAGCGCAAAAAAGATAGAGAAATTCATCGCTGATAATGGCATAGACATGAGGGATTTTGAAAAAAGAAAATTCACATCCTTCAATGATTTTTTTACCAGAAAACTATCTGACGGGGCAAGAGAAATCTGCATGGAAAAAGAAAGCTTTATTTCTCCATGTGACTCAAAACTCCTTGCTTATAAGATCACAGAAGATTTAATGGTGGACATAAAGGGAAGTACATATAATCTTGTTGAACTTGTAGGAAATAAAGTAGACACCAGTTCTTTTAACGGGGGATGGTGCCTGATATTCAGATTATGCGTGGATGATTATCACAGATATATCTATCTTGATGATGGAAGACTTGATAAAACCCTGGAAATCCAAGGTAAGCTTCATACTGTAAGATCAATATCCAAAGATTACAGAATATATAAAGAAAATTCGAGAACTGTCAGTCTTTTGCAAACAGAGAATTTCGGGGAAATAATTCAGATTGAAGTTGGGGCCATGTTTATTGGCAAGGTAACAAATAACAACAAAGAAAACTTCAAAAAAGGCGATGAAAAGGGATTTTTCGAGTTTGGTGGATCCACAATAGCTGTACTTGTACAGGATAAAAAGATAGAACTCCACCAGGACATCCTTGATAACAGCAGAAAGGATATAGAATTAAAAGTTCGTTGTGGTGAAGTGATAGGGAGGAAGATATGTTAAAAAGGCTGAACATTTATTTTAAGGAAAGATATCCAATCATTCCAAGACTGATCCTTGGATTCATTGTGTTTATGGAGATTCATTTTATTATTCTCCTGAACGAAGGAATAACTACCTTTAACATAGGAATTCAGGAATTTGTTGGAGCATATACGGTATTTGCTTTCTTGTTATGGCTTAGAATTGCCGATGATCTCAAGGATTTTGAGACAGACAGCGTCCTTTTTCCAGACAGGCCGCTTCCCTCAGGAAGAGTAAAAAGAAAAGATGTAATGATCATCTGCACAATAGTTGAGGCAATAGCTGTTATTTTAAATGTACTGTTTATGAATAACCTTTTATTCTTTGTGATCCTGTATTTTTATGGATACCTTATGAGCAAATGGTTTTTCCAGAAAGCCAAGATACAGCCATGTCTGCCACTTGCTCTTGTGACACATAATCCGGTGCAGATGTTCATAAACCTATACATTATTTCTTTTACCGTACTCAAATATAATGTAAGAGCCATCAGTATCTATACGATAATGACGCTATGGACCCTGTATTTTCCTGCACTTATCTGGGAAATTGCCAGAAAAATACGAGCACCCAAGGACGAAACAGGTTACGTTACTTATTCAAAGCTTTTTGGCTACAAAAAGAGCACAAAATTTATCCTTATTCTGACAATTGTCGATATTATCACAAATATTATTTTGGTATTTAATTTGAATAAGATTTCTGTTATAGTACTAATAATTTTAGTTTCATGGATGACATTAAAATTTATTCAGTTCATGCGTGATCCAGAACAGTTCAAGGTTGTTGATAAAGTAGAGAGATATACATACTTGCAGGAATCAACTATGCTGATCACCGTTGCTGTATTTTTAATTATCGGAAGGATCTGATCGACATATGCTGAGCAAAAAGGCGGCAAATTTAATCACACTGAGGGAGAGGAATATCAATGTTCCTCCCTTTGTTGTGGTTTCATATGACGAGGTAATGAAGGCTGGAGGAGTAGAGAAATATCACTTCAAAAATCCATTTCTCGAAAATGCAGAGGGCGAGTATTACGCTGTCAGAAGCGCTTGTTCCTTGGAAGATAATAAGGATGCGAGCTTTGCAGGCCAGTTTGACACTTACCTCAACGTGGCTTGGAATGACATAGATGCAATGATCACCAAGTGCTACAAGTCACTTACAAATGATTGTGTAAAGAGCTATCTAAAGAGCAAAAAGATATCTGCATCAAACATAAAGATGGATGTAATAGTCCAGAAAATGGTTGATGCTGATTTTGCAGGAGTTATCTTTACAGCAAATCCACAGGGAATACTAAACGAAACCGTTATAAGTGTTTCAAGAGGACTTGGTGAGGGTGTTGTCGCCGATAAAGCTGATAGTGTGACCTATTACTACAATTTAACCGATAAGATTTATTATTCTGAGGGAAAAGAGAATCTTTTATCCTATGACTTTGTAACAAGACTCATAGATATAACTAGCCAGATAAAAGATATATTTGGAGACTATCTTGATATAGAGTTTGCCATAAAAGATGGAGAAATATATATTCTTCAAACCCGCGATATAACTACTGTAAAAGGGGAAAAGCCTCTTATTTTTGACAATAGTAATATCGTGGAAAGTTATCCGGGATTATCACTGCCCCTGACAGAGTCTTTCGTTGACGTGGTTTACAGCGGAGTATTTAGAGGCGTCTGCAATAGAATTCTCAAAGACGACAGGGAATTATCCAAATTTGAAGAAAACGTAAACAACATGGTAGGCCATGTAAATGGAAGAGTGTACTACAAAATCAGCAATTGGTATGCTCTATTAAAGAGCCTTCCATTTAATAGCTTTATTATCCCTGTCTGGCAGGAAATGCTGGGAGTAAAAAATAAAAGCTACGATAAGAGCTATGTGAGACAGTCGCTGCTTGTGAGAGCAAGGATCTATAGAAATATTTTTTCGGAACTTAGAAAAGTTCCTCAGCAAATGGAGGCACTTGCAGCAGAGTTTGAGAAAATAAACAAAAGCTTTTATGAAAAAGATATCGATAATCTGTCATCAAAAGAACTGAAAGCTATATATGAAGACTTAAAGATCAAACTCTTGGATATATGGGATATAACTCTTTTGAATGATCTTTATGCTTTTGTATATACAGGACTTTTGAAAAAGAGATTAAAAAGAAAATATAAGAAAAATGATGACAGTGTAAATGCCTATATTTCAGGCATTTCAAATATTGAAAGCCTTAAACCAATAAAAGAAATGATTGCTCTTGCAATGAATAAAAGCTGGATGGAGCCTTCTCAGTATGAGATGGCCAAGCAGGCTTATATTTCTGAATATGGTGACAGAAATCTCGAGGAATTAAAGCTTGAAAGTAAGACCTTTAGGACTAATCCTGAGCTTCTTGATAAGAGAATTGACGAATATAGAGAAGATTTAGATAAACTATCCGAAGTATATCAGGATATGAATGGGAAAAAACAAGGGGCTGAAACGGAAAAATTTGATGAGTATACAACAAAACTCATAAGACGCTGCACCCTTGGTATCGTAAACAGGGAGGCTTCAAGACTTAACAGGACTAGAATTTTTGGTATCGTAAGAACAATCTTTTTACTGATTGGTAAAAATTTTGCTGATAGAGGTATTATTGAGAGCCAAAGAGATATCTTTTACCTTACAATCGATGAAATCTGGGATCTTGTTGAAAGAAATTCTGATACATCATCTGAAGAATGTGACACAGAGAAGAATTTGACAAGGAACGCTGGAAATACAGAAACTAGCGCAGATATCAAGTACCTGATCCATAACCGCAAAGAGGATTATAAATTCTTTGAAAAATTACCGGCCTACACCAGGATTATTTTTGAGGGAAAAGAGTTTGATAAAAAGTGTGCCAGAGTTTCTCTTCACAAGAACTCTTTTGACGGAAAAAAACTCCAGGGAGTGCCTTGCTCAAATGGCGTTGTAACGGGAGAAGCTCTGGTTGTTACAGACGTAAATGCAAGACAGGATGTTAAGGATAAGATACTGATAACGGCAATGACAGATCCTGGCTGGGTTTTCCTTCTTGCAACAGCCAAGGGAGTTATTGCGCAGAAAGGATCGATCCTCTCGCATACAGCTATTATTTCAAGAGAGCTGGGGATTCCTTCAATTGTGGGCGTTGACAATGTCCTTAGCGCCATTCATTCAGGGGACATGATCACGATGAACGGAAATACTGGAGAAATACAGATTCTGAAGGAAGTTAAAGATGTCGCAAGTTAAGGAATTTGAACTTGTTAAATTTGAAAAAGAAAAAAAGTATGTTAATGATTTTATAAGGCTTCCCAGGAAGCTTTATTCTGGCAGGGATAACATGGAAGACCCAGAGCAGATGAGGAAAATACTGCTGGGAGAGCATCCACTTAGCAAGGATTTCAGGCTGGCTAAGTTTCTCGTATATGAAAAGTCTCTTGGCAAGGTAGTTGGCCGTTTTGCTATAACAGTATATGATAACGATGATAATGCATATATAGGTTTTTTTGAGTGTGTAGATGATGATCAGGTAGCAGCTTTTCTGTTTAAATCAGCAGATGCCTTCTGTACAGAGCATGGATACCACAGGATCATTGGCCCTGTAGATGGCTCTTTTTGGATCAAGTACAGACTTAAGGTTAATAGATTTGAAGGCAGCCCCTACACTGGGGAGCCCTACAATAAGGATTATTACTTAAGACTCTTTATGAACAATGGCTATCAGGTGGCGGAGCGGTATGTTTCAAGTGATTATGAAGTCGTAAAAAAGGACTACGAAAGTCCCAAGCTTAAAAAAAGATATGATGAATTTAAGGCTAAAGGATATGAGATTATTAGTCCCACCAGGGAAACCTATGACGAGATAATCGGCGATGTTTACAGACTGATCACAGAGCTATATAGCTCTTTTCCCGTGTACAAGCATATTGATGAAGATGTCTTCAGGGAAATGTTCAAATCCTATAAGTCAATCATGTACATGGATGTGACCAAGATTGTTTACTACAAGGGCAAGGCGGTAGCCTTCTATGTCAACATTCCAGACTACGGAAATACAGTGTATCACCTGAATCTGCCTAATATTCTAAAAGTACTCAGAAACAGGAAAAAGCCCAAGAGAATTATCCTGCTATATATGGGAGTTGATAAAGAGCACCTGGGGCTTGGCGCAGCACTGATCCATGCTATACAGGAAGAACTAAAAAAGCTGCAAACACCAAGTATCGGAGCCCTCTGTAGACAAGGCAAAATAACACAGTTTTACGAAAGTAATCTAATGACAGACACTTACGAGTATGTGCTATTAACCAAGGATATTGTATAAAGCAAGTTGAACATTAAAGATGACTGTGTTAAAATAACTAGGCGCGCATATATGCGCGCTATATATTTGTTTCCGTAGCTCAGCAGGATAGAGCGTTCGCCTCCTAAGCGAAAGGTCGTGCGTTCGAATCGCATCGGGAACACTCGCGAAGGCTACAAGCCATGCAAAAAATAGATAATCCGACTCGTGGGAGTTTACTCACAAACGAGTCGAGTTATCTATTTTTTTATAGGGCGACAGCCCGCGGAGAAGGGAGCTCTGCTTCCTTCGTCGCGCATGGCTTGCTGCCCAAAAAAGTGGGTGACACAGGGTGACAATTTCTCATTCTGCCTGTATGGAGGATAGTGAGTAGTGGTAAAAATGATTGTTAGAGATCCGATGTTTCTGCAACAGAAATCAGAGCCTGCCACAGAGGCTGACAAGCAGGTTATTGTAGATCTTCTTGATACGTTAAGAGCCAATCAGGAGCGCTGCGTTGGAATGGCAGCCAACATGATTGGAGTGAAGAAAAGAATTATCGTGGTGGCTATGGGACCTTTCCATTTTGCTATGGTGAATCCGGTGATTACTAAGAAGAACGGTGAGTATCAGACAGAGGAGAGTTGCCTTTCTCTTGAGGGAGTACGGCCTTGTACCAGATATAAAGAGATCGAGGTGGATTATCTTGATCAGGACTTCAAGCCTCAGCATGGAAAGTACAAGGATTTTACTGCGCAGATAATTCAGCATGAGATCGACCACTTTGATGGGATATTGATCTGAGTAATATGACTACAACGAAACAAGAGCCCATCCTATCGGACAGGCTCTTGTAACGCATCTCTTGGCTTGAATAAAGCATTCGCTATTCTTGCTATAGATATACTAGTGATACATCTGAGTTATGCGAAATGTACTCTGTGTACTGTTGCGCCAAAAGGCATGAGTGAAATTGCTGCGATCTTGAAGAATTGCATTCCAAATGGAATTCCTACAATAGTGATGCTAAGAAGGCATCCAAGTACGAAGTTTATAAATGCAAGTTCAATACCGCCTGCGAAAAACCAGATCACATTCAAAAGGAATGAGAAACATCCTGGGTTAGATTCAATTTCTTTTCCAAAAGGATTAAGTGAGATTGATGCAAGCTTGAAGCATTGCAATCCAACAGGAATTCCAACGATTGTTATGCACCACAAACATCCTGTAATGATCCATGAAAGCCAGCTGATAAAGCCACCACATATTATCCAAAGTATATTTCCTAAAATTCTCATGATTTTAATCTCCTTTGCAATTTTTGTTTGCTGACTATATATACGAATAAGAATTGTTGTGTGGCAAAAATATTTTACAAAGTGAATATTATCCATTCGTTCAGGCTCCTTTTTTTACAATGCAATAATATGCTCTCCACATTTGTTATGTTAGTGAGTGGAGTTTAAGTAGATAATTTATCAAATATAAACTAGCGGGGGATGGCAGATATGATATATAGGAAAATGTGGAAAAATGCGTGGATGATTGGACTGGCGCTATCAGTATTCCTTACAGGATGTAATGGAACAAAAGATAGTAGTGCTGAAGATGCGTCCAATACTCCGACAGAAAGCTACTCTACTATATCAGTTTCATTAGACGAAGATGATGTAGCTTCTGAGGCATCCACGGTAGACGAGAAAAAAGAACTGTTAAAGCAGATACAGACCTGGATTGATGAGCCAGAAAACTATAATTTCTTGTTAGACACCTTCTCGACACCAGAGGACATTTGCTGGGAGGATGCATTGTATGAAGCGGCAATGAGGGGATATCTTGGAACACCACTAGAAAAAATGCCACCAGTGAACAGAAATGAATACCTTGAGCTAGCTGAGAAAGAGGAGCTTAAAAAGGGCGTCTTTGTTATCACTGACGAAGAAATAAGGGCATATACAGAGGCGAAAGTTGGAACAGCCTATGAACTTACAAAAGAGGCAGCGGCCAAGAAGGAAAATGTATGGTACAGAGGTGGAAAAGATACCTTATGGTACTGCGATGTCAGCTCTTTACGTACAGTAGATTATAAGTATAACGGAATACCACAGTACAAATTTATTTGTACAGACGTAACTGAAAGTGACGGAAACATCATACTTAAGACCAAGAGCTATGCCTATACAAATTATCACCAGGCCGTTTCTGAAATTCATCTTATAAAAGGTGAGGCGGGATACCAGGTACTTTCAAACGAGATTCACTGGGAAGAAGGGGCAGTCAAGGTAATTCCTTCGAAAATATCTATGTTTGATGGGGAGGTTTCTTTTGCCGTCTATGATGATGAGAAAGTTATAGATAAAAAGACAAAAAAGTCAACAGGAACTCATAGCTTTTCTATAGCGCTTATTCAGGAGAATGAAGTTTATGACTGGATAGACCTTTATGAAGATAAAGATAATCTTGGCTTTATCAAAACTGTAGATGAAGTACTGGCCGCCGATTATGACCTGGATGGGAAAACAGATCTTATAGTCATTACAGATAGAGTCGGAGGACATGATGTAAAGCTATACTATTGGGATGAAGGATATAATTCAAATGGATATTATCTATGTGACTTTGGCCTTTCCCGGCATGTTTCGTATACACTTGAAAATCCAGATGCGAACGAAGTATTAGCTTATCTTACAGATGGTCATGATAGTGAAGGATTTTCGGATTACAAAGAGGCGTTCAAGTATACTGCTCGTAATTATAGTGGTTCAAGCAGTAGCGATGGAACATTAAATAACGGAAGATTCAGTCTGATCTATTTTGACGAGGATGACATTCCTGAGTTAGTAGCGGATAATACCGGTTATAGAGTATCTGTTTATCAGTTTAAGGATGGAAAAGTGTATCCTATTATTTCCGACTGGGGATATGGAGCAGGAGGGAATGCAGGCTACGAGTACTATGAGAGGGCAGCACTGATTGAAAACTTTGACCAGGACGGAGCTGGCTCAGCATATTACGATACTTATTTAAAGCTCAACGAAGAAACTCATAAGATGGAGACGGTTCTCTATTACTATGGTGTCAATGCTACAGATGATGGCTGGGGAGAACCAGGGTACTTCAAATATGTTGATGGAGAAAAGGTTGAGATTACAGAGTCTGAATACAACATCCTTCTAAGCAGTTATCTGATGGCGTGTTCTTCTAATACTACTAAGTTCTTATGTGGAGACATGACATACAGTGAGCTAGTAGCGGCTATTGATAATGGAAATTACGGCTATACAGATTATAGAGATGCATATCTTGCAGATATAAAGAGATATACTGACAAAAATGGAGATAAAGCAAGATTTGCTCTGGTTTATGTGACGGATGAAGAAACGCCGGAGCTTCTTGCAGAAATTCCTGGAGAGCGTTTTTCTTTATATAGGATGGAAAATGGAAGTAGCATAGCAATTCTGGAAGATCAGTCCTACAAAGATTACGGTGAGGGTACTCTTTCCTATTATCCGGGAGATAACCTCTTTAGTTATACTACTCGTGATGAAAATGCGGGGACAGAGGACACCTGCTACTATCGAATATATGTAGAGGGAAGATATCTATACGGAGAACTTTGGAAGTATGGAAAAAAAGGCAGCGATGGAGTGTATAGTTACACCTACAAAAGAGACAGTGCCTTAACCGGATTTGAACCTAAGATTGTAGACTGTTCACAGGAAGACTTCGAAAAATATTTTTCCTGGTATACGGACGGAACAAAAGAACTTTGTATACTTCAAGGAGATAGTACTTCTGAGGAAATATCGATTATACTTCAGCACTAAATATAGAACTTTTTTCTCAAATATAACAATTTATTGGGGAGAAGTGATATAATCTTTTTGCAATTGAAAGAAAACGTTTTGTTGGAGGGTTTTTGAAATGAATATTTTTAGCAAGGAATATGGAGTAGCACTGCTTGTGCTTCTTATCACCTTAGCTGCGGTTCTTGCGGCATGCGGAATTGCAACACTTATTACTAAGATCATGAAAAAAGAATCAGTGGTTCTTAGCAAAATATTAGTAGGAATATTTGCAGTAATTTTTCTTGGAACAAAAATCTTTTATATCATTCAACTGATTCCATCATTTAAGGATGACAAGTCAATTATTGGTTTGGTGATTGGTGGATGGCTTGTAGAGCTGGCAATTGCACTTATGCTCATGATAATGATAGTTGAGCGTACCAAGAAGAATTGGCTCAGCCTTCTTTTATCACTACTACCAGCTGCTTACAGTGTTTACGTGTTAGTTACGGAATTTTCCAAGGTATTAGGATACCCAACCAAATACATGAAAGCTGATAGCTTTGTTGAATATTTTGGAAATGTTTTTGTTTATGTAGCAGTCCTGGTATTTTGCGTTCTCACAACTTTTGGAGTTATCAAGAACAGAAAGAAAGCAATTCTTTTTGGAATGATCCCAGCAATAATAGCTGCGCTCTGTTTTGTAATTAGATTTGCATTTACTATTGATTTATATACTGATGATCTTATCATTACAACAGTATTTGATGCACTTAAGCGTTCACTTATGGTGATCTGGTGCTATGGTATGGCGCTTAAGGCTGGAGAAACTGTAGTTCCAGCACAGGCAGCTCCACAGTCAGCGCCAGTACAGCCACAGCCTACGATGCAGCCAAATCCACAGCCACAGCAGTTTGTGCAGCAGCCTCAGCAGTTTACGCAGCAGCCACAGCAGTTTCAGCCTAATTTGCAATTCCAGGCAGCACAACCAGAAGTAACTCCAGTTCAGCCAGTTGCTCCACAACCTGTACAGTCAGAAGTGACTCCAGCGCAGCCTGTAAATAACGGATATAAATTTGACCCAGTAACTGGCAAGCCAATTCAGCAGAGTACTGAGGCACCTCAGAATTAAGATAGAAATATATAGAATTAAAGATAATTATTTAGAGCTAATAGCCACCACGCTATTAGCTCAATTTAGAATAAAAGCAAAATCGGGGAGCTAAAAAATGAGTGAATTAAGATACGTTGAGATAAAAGATATACCTGCAGAAAATATTCACATACTTGGAAGGATGGGGAAACAGCGCCAGCCACTTCCCATCTTCTTTAATGGCGGAGGTGTAGAGGTTGTTGTAACTGGTTCAGAGCTTTGGATAGAGCTTGAAACAGAGTCTGATTTTCAGGAAATGTGGGTGGCTGTAGAAATAAACGGCGCCTTCATCTCAAGACAGATGCTTCTTCCAGGAGAGCACAGTATTTGCCTATTTAGAAGCATGGATCCTGCCGCCTCTAAAAGAGTCAGAATCTACAGAGAACTTCAGGCCATGAATGATGACGAGGTTGTAAACCTTTTGGTAAAAGGATTTAAGCTCAACGGAGAGTTCAAGAGCGTTCCTAAATATGAAAGAAAGCTTGAATTTATTGGTGACAGTATTACTTCTGGAGAGGGAAGCTACGGAGCTTTTGAAGATGTTGACTGGATTGCAATGTACATGAGTGCTTCAGTTAACTATGCCACAATGACAGCCAAGGCACTTTCTGCTGACTATCACCTTGTTTCACAGGGCGGCTGGGGAGTATTCGTCGGTTGGGACAATGACATTAGGCACAATCTTCCGTCTGTATATGAGAAAGTATGCGGACTTGCAAACGGTGATAGGAATAAAGCCCTCGGAGCAGCTGATGAGTATGACTTTGACAGTTGGCAGCCAGATGCTATTATTGTCAACCTTGGAACTAATGATGCAACTTCTTTTGACCAGGCTGAGTTTGTAAATCCCGAGGATGGCAAGACCTACAAGATGAGAAGAAATGAAGATGGAACAAGGAACAGAGAGGATGAGCTTAAGATTGTCAGCGCCGTAGAGAACTTCCTTACAATGCTTAGAAAACACAGTCCAAAGGCTCATATTGTATGGTGCTACGGAATGCTGGGCTGCGATCTTAACCTTGTTATCACAGAGGGAATGAACAGGTATAAAGAGAAAACCGGGGATCAGAACATAGCATTTTTCCAGCTTCCAAACACAAAGATGGATACCTATGGATCTCATATGCACCCTGGCAGAAAGTCCCACGAAAATGCTTCAAAAGAGCTGGTTGACTATCTTAAGACCAAACTTAACTGGGAATAAATCCAGAACCACAAAAGAAATTCACGGTTAATTGTTCAGGCAGAAATAAGTCAAAACAGAACAAGAAAATAAATGTTTTCAAACTTAGGATATGATAAAATTATAATGTAATAATCTTGGCAAATTAAATTGTATCTAATGTGTTTGGAGGTAGGAGATGGATAATTCTTTTCCAGAGATAAAAACTTTTTTTGGCTTTGGCTGTATGAGACTTCCGATGATCGGATCAGAGGTAGATATTGAGCAGTTCAAGGAAATGGTTGATTACTTTATAGATAATGGATTCAACTATTTTGATACTGCACACGGATATATTGATGGCAAATCTGAGAAGGCGATAAAGGTAGCGATTTCAGACAGATATCCTAGAGAGAAATTTCTTTTAACAAACAAATTATCAGATTCATATTTCCACAAGGAAGAGGACATCAGACCTTTCTTCCAAAGTCAGCTTGATGCCTGCGGCGTAGAGTATTTTGACTTTTACCTTATGCATGCGCAGAATGCCAGAAATTTTGAGCAGTACAAGGAGTGCAGAGCATACGAGACTGCTTTTGAGCTCAAAAAAGAGGGCAAGATCAAGCATGTAGGTCTTTCTTTCCATGACAGTGCAGAGGTTTTGGATAAGATCCTTACAACATATCCTGATGTGGAGATTGTTCAGATTCAGTTTAACTATCTTGACTATGAAGACCCATCAGTTCAGAGCCGCAAGTGCTATGAGGTATGCAGAAAGCACAATAAACCAATGATAGTTATGGAGCCAGTTAAAGGCGGAAGTCTGGTTAAGCTCCCTGAGGATGCTCAGAAAGTATTTGATGGTATGGGCGATGGACTTTCAAATGCAAGCTATGCTATCAGATTTGCTGCCGGTCAGGAAGGAATCCGCGTAGTTTTATCTGGAATGAGCGACATGGCACAGATGAAGGACAACGTTTCTTACATGAAGGACTTTAAGCCTCTTTCAGAAAAAGAGATGGAGGCTGTAGCCAAGGTTACAGCTATTTACAAGGGACTTGATATGATCCCATGTACATCATGCCATTACTGCGTAGAGCAGAATCACTGCCCTATGAACATCATGATCCCAGAGATGTTCTCATGTTATAACACAAGAAAGATCTTTAATGATTGGAATCAGAAGATGTACTACAGAAATGTACTGGTGGCAGAGGGACATGGAGCAGCTAGCGCTTGTATAGAGTGCGGAGGCTGTGAGGCTGTTTGTCCTCAGCACCTTGGAATCAGAATGCTTCTCAAGGATGTAGCAGAAGAACTGGAGTAATATTTTTACCAAGGACAACTGAATTAAAAAAAGCGCGAAAATATAAAGTATTACCCGAACACAAAGTGTTTTGGGTAATACTTTTTTGTGGTAAAATTTAGTAAAATTTTTATCTAGTGTGTTAACTAGGGATAGGGTTACAAAATGAAAAACAAAGTATTAAAAAGAGCTGTGTCAGGACTAGCACTGGCAGCGCTTTTGACGGGAGCGGTTAGCGGCTGCGCAGGGTCAGGGGCACAAGAAGAAGGAAGAAAAGAAAGCTCTAGTTTGTCTGCTGAGGCAGCCAGCGTAGAGGGCGCATTAGAAGGAAAAGAGACAGGAGAGGAAAACTTGGAAAATATGGAGATAGCAAGACGGGTAAAGCTTGATATAAGTGACAGACAGACATTTAACGATACAAATGGAGACGGATTTGGGGAGTTTCAGGGTTTTGGAACAAGTCTATGCTGGTGGGCAAACAGATGTGGATATAGCCAGGAACTGACAGAGCAGTCAGCAGAAGCCTTTTTTGACAAGGAAAAAGGAATAGGAATGACAATTGGCCGCTATAACATAGGCGGCGGAGATAATGTCACAACTGAGGATGTAACAGCCAGCATGAAGGAGGAGAGCCCATTTCTTCACAAGGATCACATCAGAAGGTCGGATTCTGTTGTGCCTGGATACGCAACAGATGTAACTAAGGTTGATTTAAGCGCAAATAGTAAGGACTATTACGAGACTAATTTCGAAAGAGTTGACTACGACTGTGGATTTGCCTGGAACTACAATTGGGATGCAGACAAGAATCAGATGAATATCCTTCTAGCCGCGATCAAGGCTTCAGGAGATGAGTTTATAGCAGAGGCATTTTCCAATTCACCGCCATATTTCATGACGGTATCAGGATGCTCATCAGGAAATGAGGAGCCTTCAGAGGACAACCTTAGAGAAGATTCAGTTAATGCCTTTGCATGCTACATGGCAGATGTTATCGAGCATTGGATAAAAGAGGGCCTGGTAAACTTCCAGAGCGCAGCTCCAATGAATGAGCCTGCTACAAGTTACTGGGGAGCCTTTAGTGAAAAGCAGGAAGGATGCCATTTTTCACAGGGCGAGTCTCAGTCAAGGATTCTCGTTGCGCTTAATAAAGAACTGCAAAATAAGGGAATTGATATAATAATCAGCGCATCAGATGAAACCAGCATTGACACCCAGATTACTTCTTATCAGAATCTGACAAATGAGGCGAAAGACGTCGTAAAAAGAATAGACACCCATTCCTACCAGGGAACCATGAGAAAAATGTTAAGGTCCACAGCAGAAGATGCGAACGAAAACCTTTGGATGAGCGAAGTTGATGGAACCTTTACGATTGGTCATAAGGACACCGGAATGAGCGCAGCCTTGGGCTTTTCAGAGGCAATCATGCAGGATTTAAACGGCCTTATGCCATCAGCCTGGATCATGTGGGATGCGGTAGATCTTCATGTGGATTCTAATAACAAATATGACACATGTAAGAGAGAAGAAGCAGACAAGATCATTCAGGAAGGTCTTCCTTTCTGGGGCATTGCAATCGCAGACCACGATACAAAGGAACTTCTTCTGAGTAAGAAGTACTATGCGATGGGACAGTTTTCCAAATATATAAGACCAGGGTACTGCCTAGTGGCTTCAAGTGATGTTACTGTAGCGGCCTACAATCCTGATGAGAAAAAGGTTGTTATAGTTGCTATGAATACTAATAGTGATGATCTTTGCTGGGAATTTGACCTTTCTGATTTTGATGTTGATACTTCAAAAATAGAAATTATCAGAACAAGCGGAAACATTAATGGAGAGAACCTTGTATCTGTAACAGATACATGCAATACAGCAGTAGGCGGAAAAACCTTCAAGTCATTTATAAAAGGCAGTTCAATCACAACATTTGTAATTGGATAATGGCGATTTAAGTATCGGGGGTAATAATGGCTACATTAAAAGAAATAGCGGCGGAGTGTGGATTTTCAATAGCTACAGTATCAAGAGTCTTAAATGAGGATGATACTCTAAATGTTCCGGAGGCCACAAGGGAACTTATAATGGAAACCGCTGGCCGTCTTAATTACAAGACAAGAACAGAGAGAAAAAGAGTTGAAGCAGCCAGGAAAAAAGGTCTTCATAAGCTATCTCGTGTCGGAATAGTGGAGATGCTTAGTGTAGGTGAGCAGATAGAAGATGCTTATTACATGTACCTTAAGAACAATGTAGAAAAAGTGTGCATGGAAGAAGAAATTGAAGCTATTCCTATGCAGTATGATGAAGAGCATAGCGAGTATAAAAATATGGGCAGTCCTGTTGATGGAATCATAGCAATAGGACAGTTTTCTGACGAACGTGTCATGGCCATGCGGAAAAAGACTGAGAAAATAGTCTTTATTGATTCTTCCCCTGATGAGCAGAGGTTTTGCTCAATAAAGACAAACTATGAAACCGGCGTAAGGCAAGGAGTTGATTACCTTGTGAGGCAGGGGCATAGCAATATAGCTTTTGTGGGACCGGAAAATTCCAGAGATTCCAGAGCCATAACAGCTCCAGAGGACAGACGCAGAATCTTTAAAGCAGTGACCAAGGAATATCAGGGCAGGGTGCATCCTGAAACAATTGATGTTACTGGAACTTCAAGAGATGCCACAGAAAAGATACTAAGATTCATTATTTCTGATAATAATTTGAGAAAGCCAGAAGATAAGGTGACAGCTCTTTTTACTTACAATGAGGCGACAGCTATAGGAGCTATAAAGGCTGTGCAGAATTCAGGGCTATCCGTGCCAGATGATATAAGTGTTCTTGGCTACAATGACACTGTTCTTGCTTCATATATGCAGCCACCAATTACAGGAATTCATATTTATATGGACGAAATGGCAAGAGCCGCAGTAGAGGCTCTTACTAAATTAATAAATGGGTATGTGAATATACCATTTACTACACTGATTCCTACAACCTTGATGGAAAGAGGAAGTATCAGGAAATTAGTGTGAAATAAGTATTACATGAGGAGATGAAAAAATTGATTATTGGAAGGAGGTCGAAAGCGACCTCCTTTTTTGGTGATTATTCATGAAAGTACGCCGGGATAAACTTGCTAAAAATATGCAAAATTTTTGAAGTAAAATTTTAGTAAAAATGTCAGATAGCATTATTCCACAATTAATCTTAGAATTTTACGTAGACGACTTATCAATAATGTACAAATCATAATGTACAGGATTATCGATGTGGGAAATCGATAGTATGAAAAATTGAAAGGGGTATGAAAATGAAAAAGGATTGGAGGAGAGTTCTATCGTCGGTTCTTGGAGTGACAGTGGGTGTTACTACCTTGTTTCAGGCCGGGAGTATATCGTCGATAGAGGCTCAGGCAGCTGACGTTAAGGTGGACAAGACTGTTAAGCTTTCACCTGCCAAAGCATCAGTATTTAATGACACTGATGGCGACGGATTCGGTGAGTTCCAGGGCTTTGGAACGAGCCTATGCTGGTGGGCAAATCGTGTGGGGTATAGCGATGAACTTACGCAGCAGTCTGCGACAGCATTCTACGACAAGGAAGAAGGCCTTGGAATGACTATCGGCAGATACAACGTTGGTGGTGGAGACAACGTTGGAGAAGCACCTGAAGTATCTGTAAACGAAAAAGCGGTATTTTATGACACATCTTCGGATGCTCTAACTTATGCCGGATCTAAGATGAGTCCATCTACCAACACCAGCCTTCAGAATGTAAGTTTTTCAAGATCTGATGCTGATTTTGGATTTACAGCAGGCAAAAATGTTGGTTCTTTTGATGCAATCGGATGGGTCAATAATCTTGATGGAGAAGTTGGCTCAGGAGACAATCTTCACTACCTTATAAACGTAGAAGAGGACGGTACATATACAGTAAAGATGCTCTTTACACTCTCTGGAACGAACAAGAGAGGCGTAAGCATGAGGGTAACTACAGAGGGAGCTACCACATATGAGCATGAGGAAGAAGGGGCTGGAACAGAAGGGGATGAACTTGTTCCAGAAAGCGATATTCTAGAGGGAAAAGAAACAGAGGCTTCTGATGGTGCATCAGTTGAAGCATCTGAGACAGAGGAAAATGAAGGTGTTCAGAAAGAATCTTCAAATGAAGATGAGGTAGTAGAAGATGCAGTAGGAGATGTAGAGGAAGCTAAAGAGGAACCTGTAATTGAGGCAGAGAAGGTAGCTGAAACAAAGGCTCTTACTGAGTCAGGGGATAATAAGAGCGATGCACTTCTTGAAGATGTTCCTTCACAGTCAAAGGTCTACACTCAGCATGCAGATGATGTAAACAAGGGCGTTATAGCTTCTGGCAACAACAATATGCTCTTTGTTGTAACATTTGAAAATGTTGAGCTCAAGGCAGGCACAAACAAGATCGATATCGGTGGAGCTGATGGAGACTGGTGTCTTGACTATGTAAAGATGGCAATCATCAAGTCTGGTGAAGAAGGAGAGCTTCCAGAAGGCAGCGATTTCCTTCACGGAGACCACATCAGAAGATCTGACTCTATCGTTCCTGGCTACGCAACAGACGTAACAAAGATCAATCTTGAGAAGCATGATGCCCAGTACTATGAGACAAATTTTGCAAGAGCAGACTTTGACTGCGGCTTTGCTTGGAACTACAACTGGGATGCTGACAAGAATCAGATGAATGTTCTTATTGCGGCAGCTAAGGCTGCAGGAGATGAGTTTATTGGCGAAGCATTCTCCAATTCACCTCCATATTTCATGACAGTATCAGGATGTTCGTCAGGAAACGTGAATGCGAATGAGGATAATCTTAGAGCAGATTCAGTTAACGCATTTGCATGCTATATGGCAGATGTAATTGAGCACTGGGCACAGGAAGGAGTTATTAACTTCCAGTCCACAACTCCAATGAACGAGCCATATACAAACTATTGGGGTGCATACAGTAACAAGCAGGAAGGCTGCCACTTTGATATTGGCGAGTCTCAGTCAAGAATTCTTGTGGCACTCAATAAAGAGCTTGAGAAAAAAGGCATAGATATCCTTATCTCTGCCTCTGATGAAACAAGTATCGATACAGCTATTACCTCTTTTAACGCACTTACAGATGAGGCAAAAGAGGTTGTGGATAGAATCGATGCTCACACCTACAGCGGATCAAACAGAGCAGGTATCAAGGCTCTTTCAGAAGAAGCTGGCAAGAATCTCTGGATGAGTGAAGTTGATGGAACCTTCGAAGCAGGTACAAATGCAGGCGAAATGAAGGCTGGACTTGGCTTTGCACAGAGAATCATAACTGACGTAAATGGCATGATGCCATCAGCATGGATCATGTGGGATGCAGTAGATATCCATATTGATTCAAAAAACCAGTATGATACAGCAACAGCTGAATCTGTTGAAAAAATGCTTTCAGAAGGCAATGGCTTCTGGGGTATTGCAATTGCAAACCATGATACACAGGAACTTATCCTTAGCAAGAAGTATTACGCTTTTGGTCAGTTCTCAAGATACATCAGACCAGGATACGCTATCATCGGATCAAGCGATCAGACAGTAGCAGCCTTTGATCCAAAGGAAGGCAAGGTAGTTGTTGTTGCTGTGAACACAGCTGGAGATGACAAGACCTGGAAGTTTAACCTTCAGGACTTCTCACAGATTGGAACAAAGGTAACTGCAATCCGTACAAGCGGAAGCAGAGCAGATGGCGAGAACTGGGCAGATGTAAGCGATTCTGACAACATCGTAGTAGATACAGCTGCCAAGAATGTAACAGCAACACTTAAGGCTAACTCAATCACAACCTACATAATTGAGGGTGTTGTATATGACAGCAGCGCAGAGACAGTAGTTTCTGTAGACAATAATACTATTTTTGCAGTTAAGGGAACAGCAGCAGTTCTTCCTGAAACTGTAAGCGTTAAGACAAGCAAAAACAACACAATAAATGCCAAGGTTACCTGGGAAACAGAAGGACTTGATCTTACAAGTGCCAGCGAAGTAACAGGTATTCTCGATGGCTACGGATATGAAGTAACCTTTGCAATTAAGTTTGTTGACCCTAATATGGCATGGTACATCGATTGTAACGACAACGAAAAAGGCCATACTTCATACAAGACAATGGATTCCTATGCAGATCTTTTCAATGAAGTTCCAGACCAGAAGTACGATGGAACCTGGGGAAGACTTGAGGATTACGGCGCATACAACAACTCAGACGATGATCCATGGGCTTATGGATGGTATGCATATTCTAATCAGAGCATTGATTACACAGTTCCTTTAGATGCAGGCGATTACACGCTGACCTTTGGATTTAAGGAATGGTGGAATCAGTCAAGACCTATGTCTGTATACGCAGTGATAGATAAAGAGGAGTACCTCCTTGGAAACACTAATTCCAAGAACGGCAAGAATAACTGGAATACACCAGTGTACAGCTACAGCCTTTCAGAGAAGGCAGATGTAACCTTCTCAGTCAGGAAAAATGGCGGCCCTGATCCAGTTCTTTCATTTATCAGGGTACAGAAGAACCTTTCTCTTGGTGAGCTAAAGAGTCAGCTAGTCAAGGCTCAGCAGATAGATACAACAAACTATTCAGTGGCTAAGCTGTCCAGACTACACGCTCTTTTGGAAAAGGCACAGACACTTATGCTCAGAGCAGCAACAACTCAGCAGGACATTGATGCTATGGTAAAAGAGCTGTCTGAGTTTGTAGAGTCAGATGGTAACATGATTTCAGAAGATGAGATTGCAGCAAACGATTATGTTCTTTATCTCGTTGACTGCGGTAGCTCAGATAACACACAGGTTCCTGATGACAACAGACTTGGCCTCTACCAGTCAGTAACAGAGCAGGAATTTGGAGTAGATGCTGGAACAGGCCTTAGCTGGGGCTATTTGTCAGACCCTGAGTATGGCGTAAGAGTAGCAGGCGGTTCTGCAGATGGTTCACTAACAGGCAACTATATTTATATGTCTGATAAGGGATGGACCTACAAGAAGGGCGTCAGTGGACTTTACTACAGCTTCGAACTTCCAGACAGAAGCAGCAACGAGTATCTTGTGACAATAGGCGTAAAGAGCCCTTGGAGCGCAAGAGACATCAGCTATGATTTCGAGGGAACTAATGTAGAGTCAGGCCTTAACCTTGGCCAGGGATCACTTGTAGAAAAGACCTACACAGTAGAAGTGACAGATGGAGAGCTTAATCTTTATGCTTATGCAACTAACAGAACAAGCTCATATGTAGATCCACTTCTTAGCTATATTATTGTAAAAGCAGTTCCTGAGTACACTGTAGACACACTTAAGGTTGCAATCGATAACTTCCGTAAGGCAATGGAAGGAAAGACCTATACAAAGGAAAGCCTTGCAGCATTTGAGGCGGCAGAAGCAGCAGCACAGGCACTCATTGATGAAAATTCAAAGGATACTGTAGCTATTAAAGAGGCATACAAGAAGTTGAAGGAAGCATTTGATAATCTGGTTGAGACACACATTGTAAATTACACATCAATTACAGGTGTTGAGGGAGCTCCTTTGTACGACAATAATGGAGTTCTTGTACAGGCTCATGGCGGACAGATCCAGCAGTTCACAATTGATGGTGTTACCAAATACTACTGGTATGGCGAAGACAAGACATATGATTATCAGCCAGTTGTTGGAGTACATCTTTATACTTCAACTGATCTTTACAACTGGGTAGATGAGGGTGTTCCTTTCAGAGCAATTCCTGTATCTGATGAGGATTACGGCACTTACAAGAACGAAGGCTATAAGGCAGATCTTTCAATCTTTGAGAATGATGAATATTTCAGCACACTTTATGCTGATTACAAGGATCAGCCTTCAACAGATCCTATTTATGACAGCAAGCTCGAAGAGCTCTACTGGAACATTGCCGCAGACAGAACAGTTATGGAGAGACCTAAAGTTCTCTACAACGACAAGACTGGCAAGTACGTAATGTGGTGGCACTGCGACGGAACTACCAAGGATAACCCGACAGGTTCTAACTATGGTAAGGCAAAAGCCGGTGTTGCTATATCAGATTCACCTTTTGGACCATTTAAGTATCTTGGTTCCTACAAACTCAACTATGACGAGAATGCAGATCATAGCTGGGATAGCGCTCCATCTTCATGGGGATCTGTAAGAGATATGAACGTCTTCAAGGATGATGACGGAACAGCTTACGTAATGTACTCATCTGACGGAAATACTAACATGTACATTGCAAAGCTCAATGATGACTACACATATCTTGCCAAGGATCAGGAACACGCAGTTCTGGGCGAAGACTTTACAGTAAACTTTGTTGGCGCATCAAGAGAAGCTCCCGCAATGTTCAAGTACAACGGAACCTATTACATGATCACATCCGGTTGTACAGGATGGGATCCAAACCCTGCAAGCTATGCTTATGCAGATACTCCACTTGGACCATGGACACAGGTAAATAACCCATGTACAGACTCTGGTGCAAATACTACCTATAGAACACAGTCTACATGCGTATTCCCAGTAGATGCTGCTGCAGGTAAGTTCATTTACATGGGTGACAGATGGAATTCAGGAGATCTTTCAGAGTCAAGATACGTATGGCTTCCAGTTGAATTCTTATCAGGCAAAAAGATAGCGCTTAGAAGCTATTCAAACTGGACACTTGATGAACTTGAAAACAAGGGAGAGTTCGAAATAAACACAGAGCTTCCTGCATATGCTCTTTCCAAGGAAGACCTTGAAGAAAAGCTTCCTTCAGAGGTTGAACTTACACTTTCAGATGGAAGTAAGGTAACAAAGGGTGTTAGCTGGAATACGGACAAGGTTGCACTTGTAGGAGATGTTGAGATAACAGGAGTTCTTGCTGATTACAACAGAAGCTTTACACATACAGTTTGCATGATACCTGACAAGATGATCTACTTCTACGACAGTGCTTCTAGAAATGTTCTGGGAGATGAAGAGGCAGAGTACCTTTCATCAGCAAGAGCAGTTTTAAAGAAACAGCTTAGAAACGCTACTGCAGATGAAGATTATGCAGTAACAGGTATTGCAGGCTATAACGGTGTTAGAAGCTCTGAAAACGCAGACAGCTACGATGTTGGATTTAAGAACTCTGGCGCTGATATCTGGGGACATGGTTTCTGGGCAGCTGGAAACAAGACTATCGATTACACCTTTACTCTTGAAGAAGGTCAGTATACAGTAGCGACAGGCTATCAGGAGTGGTGGAACACATCAAGACCTACACGTATCACAGTTATAGACGCAGATGGAAAAGAGCTTGCAAGACACAACTTCACACTTGGCTCTTCAGACAGTGCAAGGCTTGAGACAGTAAGCTTTGAAGTATCAGCTGACACAAAGGTAACAGTGAGAGTAGCCAAGACTGGAAATCCAGATCCTGTACTTAGCTTTATCGCAGTAATAAAGGATTCGATGGATAAAGAAAAAGAGAACATCGGATACACTAATGGCCGCTGGTATACAAAGTGGGGAGCAACCTACTACGAGACTGAGGATGGTGAAAAGCTTTCTGGAATGCAGAAGATTGATGGAGTATATTACTACTTCAGCCAAAAAGGTGTTATGCAGAAAACCTGCTTCGTAGAGGATGGAAACAACAAGTACTACTTTGGAAATGACGGAAAGCTTCATACAGGCTGGCTTGAAAAGTGGAGTGCAAAATACTACTTTGATGAAGATGGTGTGATGCAGACAGGATTTACTCTTATCGATGGCAAGACCTATTGCTTTGATGATAAAGGTAAACTCCAGATCAACACTTGGATTACCGTGGGTGATGATAAGTACTATGCAAAGGGCGATGGTACTATGGCTCAGGATGAGACAATAACAAAATGGCTTAAAAAGTACACCTTCGATGCACAGGGTAAGCTGATCCAGTAAGATAATAAAAATGTTTAGTGTCCAGGTTGGAGAAATCCCACCTGGACATTTTTTCGCTACTTTTCACTATAAGAAAAAACATAGTATAATTAAAACTGCAGTAAAGTCAGAAAAAACAAGAATTTGTCTGAATACAAGATAATAGTATAGGAGGCAATAATGGAAGATCGACCTGTAGGACGAAAGAAAAAAGTTGGCGAAGGCGGTTCTGGAGTACATAAAAGAGGCGAAGGCCTTGGAGGAGGCCCGGTAGGTTCAAGTTCAGGACTTCCAGGAGGTAACGCATCATCTGGTGGAAATGGCGGCGGAATGAACAGATCTGGTGGTAGGAGCCCACTATTTGCAATTATAGTCGTACTCTTTTTGCTACTAGGAGGTGGTGGAGGCCTGACATCTCTTTTAGGCGGCGGAGGCTCTGGAGATTATGAGGAAGTTGCTCAGCCACAGTATAGCAATACCCAGACTCAGACGCAGACAACTCAGTCTCAGACATCAGATATGACGTCAGGTTATGGCGGAAGCGGCCTTTCTATGCTCAGCACCCTCCTTGGAAGCGGAAGCATGCCTTATTCAGGTGGAAATATGGCCTCAGCCAGCTGGAGCGATACACCAAACACAGGTAAACTAGATACTTCTGTTGCCTCAAATGCACGAGAAAAGAGAACAGTCATAAAGGGAAATGGCCAGGATACCATCACTATTCTGGTTTATATGTGTGGAGCAGACCTCGAGTCCAGAAGCGGCATGGCTTCCAAGGACATTCAGGAAATGCTCTCCGCAAGGCTTGGAGATAAGATAAACCTCATACTCTACACAGGTGGAGCCAAGCAGTGGCAGAACAATGTGATATCAAGTTCTACAAATCAGATTTATCAGGTAAAAGATGGAAAGCTCATTTGCTTAAATGACAATCTTGGAAGCGTTCCTATGACTAAGCCTGATACACTTTCAGGATTTATCAAGTGGGGCGCAAAGAGTTTTCCCGCAGACAGATATGAACTTATCTTCTGGAATCATGGCGGCGGCTCAACAGGCGGCTATGGCTATGATGAGAAATACCCTACAGCAGGAGCAATGTCACTTTCAGGAATAAATAAGGCCCTTAAGGATGGTGGAGTTACCTTTGATTTTGTTGGCTTTGATACCTGTCTTATGGCTACAGTAGAGAACGCCCTTGTTGTATCAAATTACGCAGATTACCTTGTGGCATCAGAAGAGACAGAGCCAGGTGTGGGCTGGTACTACACAGACTGGCTGACAGCACTTGGAAGCAATACTTCCATGGAAACAATAGAAATAGGCAAAAATATTATTGATTCCTTTACAAGTGCCTGTGCTCAGACCTGCCCTGGACAGAAGACAACACTTTCACTTATTGACCTTGCAGAGCTGTCACAGACAGTGCCATCTGAACTTGCGGATTTTTCCAAGGATACCTCAGAAATGATAAAGAGTAACGAATACTCAGCAGTATCCAATGCCCGCAGCAGTACAAGAGAGTTTGCATCATCCTCCAGAATCGATCAGGTAGATCTCGTGGATTTTGCCAACAGGATTGGAACAGATGAGGCAAAAGAGCTGGCAACTGCCTTAAAGGGATCCATTAAGTACAATAGAACAAGCACAAATATGACAAATGCATATGGCCTTTCAATCTACTTCCCATACAAGAAGGCCTCAAAAGTAGATTCTATGGTTGGAACCTATGAAGATATTGGAATGGATGAGGAATATGCAAAATGTATCCAGAATTTTGCATCATTAGAAGTCGCAGGACAGGTTGCTGCAGGCGGAACAGGTAGCCCTATGGGATCTCTTTTTGGAGACCAGACATTTAGCCAGGGCAGCGGAGTTTCATCGGCGGATATGATATCTCAGCTCCTCTCAACCTTCCTTTCAAGTGATTTTAGTAGCATATCCGGACTTACATCATCAAACAGCAGCTTTATTGGCAAGAATCTGGATGTTGAGCAGGCGGCGCAATATATAGCTGCCAACCAGTTTGATCCTTCAGCACTTATATGGACAACCAATGCTGAAGATTATACCTGCATAACTCTTTCACCTGATCAGTGGAAACTGGTACAGGATTTAAAGCTTAATCTGTACTACGATGATGGAGAAGGCTATATAGATCTGGGCTATGATACAACCTTTGAGTTTGATGAAGAGGGTAACCTCATGGCACCAGACGATAAAACCTGGCTTTCTATAGATGGTCAAATAGTTGCATTTTATGTGATCGATGTTCAGGGCGATGATAGTAGCTATGCCATAACTGGTCGCGTACCATGCGAGCTGAACGGAGAGAGATGCAACCTTATCCTGGTATTTGATTCTGAAAACGAAGACGGCTATGTTGCCGGAGCTTGCTATGACTATGTAGAGGGTGAAACAGAAACAATCGCCAAGAACCTCACAGAAATTCAAGAGGGCGATACCATAGACTATGTATGTGATTACTACAACTATGATAAATCTTTCCAGCAGAACTACTATCTGGGAGAACAGGTTGTAGTAGACAAGGATATGTCAGAAATGGAGATAATAAATCTCCCTGTAGGCGAAGGCAAGGTATATGCAACATACTGCTTCACAGATATTTATGGCCAGAAATACTGGACACCTACACTTACATATTGATTGTAGGATGAGATAAAAAGATATTATAATTAAGCCCAGGACAGTTATTTGCCCTGGGCATATTTTTTGAAGGAGTATCAAGGTGGAAGAAAAAACAAGAGATTTTCTGGCGGGAAGAGTTCGAGACCTGGCAGGAAGAGCATATATGAATGGCTTTGTGACACATACTGATTTTTTATCAGTGTCAGAGCTTGCCATGTTTTATCAGATATTAGCTGCAGAGGGAGTGCCTTCGAATGTTCATGAATACTGCGGCGCAAGGTATGTAACTTATGGCGGAATAGATGATGCAGAGAGAAGAATGATCTGTTTTTTGCCGGATTATATGGATGAAGAAAGCTTTTTACTATCTGAAAATGCTGAAAACAGCGTATGCAAATGTGTTCATGTGACACCACTTAATAATAAATTTGCAGATGATCTTAATCATAGGGACTATCTTGGAAGTGTTATGAATCTAGGTATAGAGCGTGATCAGATTGGAGATATTCTGGCAGGAGACAAGGAAGCATTCATTTTTGCAACTCCCGATATTGCTGAAATGATGGTAAAAGAGCTTATCAGGATCCGCCATACCTCTGTTAAATGCCAGATAGTCAATGCTGCAGAATGTAATATAGAGCCAAAATTTGAAGAAATATCAGGAAGTGTTGCCTCAGAGAGAATTGATGCAATCCTGGCCTTTGTGTACCATTTGTCCAGATCAGAGGCTCAAAAGCTTATAGAAAGCGAGTCTGTTTTTATAGATGGAAGGACGGCTTATAGCGGTGGATACGATCTTAAAGCAGGTTCAAGGGTGTCAGTTAGAGGCCACGGAAAATTCATATACCTTGGAACAACAAATACTACCAGAAAAGGTAGGCTTTTTGTGACGGCAAGAGTATTCAGATGAGCTGATGCTAATGAAAGTATATTAAAATATAAAGATTTATGGAAAAAGAAGAAAGGATCAAGCGCAATACCATACGCTGACCCTTTCTTCTTTTTGTATTGTTTATGTAAATTAATGTGTAAGGAGAATGCAAAAATCAAAGGAGAGAAGCAACACACTCAGAAACCTTCTTCATGTCTGCTGTGGGCTCAAAACGAGCAACAACATTACCTTCTCTGTCTATTACAAACTTAGTGAAATTCCACTTGATATCAGGATTATTCTTGTAATCCTTGTCAATCTTCTTGAGCATTACGCTCATTGCAAGTGCTGCAGGACTCTTACCAAAGCCCTCGAAGCCCTTCTGCTCCTTGAGGAACTTGTAAAGAGGAAGCTGGCCCTCGCCGTTAACATCAGATTTTGTCATCTGAGGGAACTTTGTATTGTAGTGGAGCTGGCAGAATTCATGAATCTCCTCATCTGTGCCAGGAGTCTGTCCAGCAAACTGGTTACAAGGAATATCAAGAACCTCAAAGCCCTTCTCATTAAACTCTTCATACATAGACTCAATGTCCTTGTAATGAGGAGTAAAGCCGCAACCTGTAGCTGTATTAACTACAAGAACAACCTTGCCCTTAAAAGTCTCCATTGAAACCTGATTGCCCTGAGCATCAGTGACAGAATAATCATAGAATCCCATTTCTATTACCTCCGAAATAAACTATTTAACATTTAATTATTAACAGCGTTCAATTTACTTAAATTATATTGCGCGCAATCTAAAATGTCAATAGAAAATTTAAAAATATTGCAAAAAACAAGTTGGCATTTTATAGTTGTCTTATGAAAAATTACATTGTTTTTGACCTGGAATGGAATCAGGGAGAGGCACCAGTAACCGAAAACGGCAAGACTCTCATATTTGAGATTGTAGAAATAGGTGCCGTAAAACTTAATGAAAAAAAGGAAAAAGTAGGCGAGTTTTCAAGACTTATAAAACCGCAGGTTTTTAAGCAGATGCACAGGATCACAGGAAAACTTATCCATCTTACAATGGAAGACCTTGAAAAAGGAGGATCTTTCCAGGAAGTTGCATCTGAGTTCTTAAGCTGGTGTGGAGAAGGCGCTGAGTTTTGCAGTTGGGGACCATTGGATCTAACAGAGTTCCAGAGAAACCTGGATTTCTTTGGCATGCCTCTTTTATCTGACAGGCCCATAGCCTTTTACGACGTGCAGAAGCTCTATTCCCTGGCCTTTGATGACGGCAAGTCCAGAAAGAGTTTATCAACAGTTGTTGATGAGCTAGGAATGGAAAAGGACATACCTTTTCATAGGGCATTAGCAGATGCAGAGTACACAGCCAGAATCTTTAAGAGACTAAATGACAAGGTTTTGCAGAAGGTTTCTTTTGATACTTATGTAACCCCTAAGACAAGAAAACAGGAGATAAAAATCACCTTTGATAATTACTTTAAATATATTTCAAGGGAATTTGATACCAAGGAAGACATCCTGGAAAATATAGAAATAATGAGCACCAAATGCTATATCTGTCACAGGAACATCAGGCGTAAGGTCAAGTGGTTTACACCAAACAGTAAACACTATTATTCTGTGGCGTATTGTGAGCTTCATGGTTTTATGAAATCCAAAGTCAGGATAAAGAAAGCTGAAAATGGCAGGTTATTTGTGGTAAAAACCTGTAAGTTTATTCCGCCTGAAGATGTGGAAGCCATGAAGATAAAACAGAGAAAAATAAAGAAAAGGCCCGTGGATTAAAATCTCACGTGGCCTTTTTTATATTCTTTCTTTCTTCTGCGATAGCGCATCCTGTCGCTCTTACTGGTGTATTTGTGGCTAAAGTGGACTCTGGTGATAACAGAGCAGATCAAAGTTGTAAGTAAAACGAAAACCACTGCAAACACGAATAGATATTTAACATTAATGTAAGTTGTATGAGTATGGGATGAGCCGCCTCTGGATCCATCAGAGCTACTACCCTCATAGCACAAAAGTGCGTTTCCTATTGGAACATCGTTAAAAGTGTAGATAACCTTGGCTAGAGCATTTGGATTAACCGCCAGATCATTTTGCGTAAGGTCATAGGATACAGTGTAGGTTGTGTCTTCTATAGATGAGGTCTTAGGAATAATGATCGTGCTATTCTCATCAAGGCTTAAAATGGCGCCGGATTTGCCGAACACATCATGCTCTGATTCAAAGAATAAAGAATCATTGGGCATATATCGGCTGTCATTCTGGGAAACATTTATAGCCTCAAAATTATTAAAACCATAGTTAAAAAGAACTGCTGTGTCAGTAAACTGAGAAGGGGATTCTTCCTTTAAAACAACGCATATAAGCTTGATTCCATCTCTTTCTGCGCAGGTTACAAGAGTTTCTCTGGCCTGGTCAGTGTACCCCGTCTTGCCACCAACTATTCCGTCATACTTAACTTCACCTGTGATCAGCTTGTGCTTGTTGTTTAAATAGAAGTCATCAGGCTGAGTGTCTGTTGCTGTAAAATGATACCTGGGAGTATTTCCAACCTTGCACAAAAGTTCATTGTCAAAAAAAGCTCTGGCTATCAGAGAAAGATCATATGCACTTGTGTAATGATCATCTGTCTGAAGCCCGTTAGGGTTACTAAAGTGAGTATTAGTGCATCCAAGCTCTTTGGCTCTTTTGTTCATAAGAGCAACAAATTCATCGATGCTGCCGCTTACATGTTCTGCTACAGCATTGGCAACCTCGTTGGCACTTCCAACCATGATTCCATAAAGCGCCTGCTCAAGCGTGATCGACTCGCCTACATCCATTCCAATAGAGGAACCATCTCTTGGTACGCTGAACACGGCATCATTTGAGAATGTGATCTTGTCGCCAAGGTTGGCATTTTCCACAGCTAAAAGACAAGTCATTATCTTAGTAGTACTGGCTGGGAAAAGTTCTTCGTGGATGTTCTTGGAATATAAAATAGTTCCGGTCCTGGCATCCATCAGTATAGCAGCTTCAGCCCCAATTGCAGGCCCTTCCGGCCAGCCGCTTGTCTCATTACTCTGTATGGGCAGCTCTTTTCTGGCTTCTGCCTCTGCCTGGAAATCTACAGTCTCTGCAAGCGCTGTCAGACGGAGCCCCCATAGGCTAATAAAGATAAGAAGACAGCCTAAAGCCGCGCGGTATTTGGTTTTTCTTTTGCAAAAGAAAAATAAGTGTCTCATAGTATATAGATAATACAATACTTTCCAAGTGGTCGCAAATGTTGTAAAATTCTCTTATAAGATTTATAGGTAGGATGAGAAATGCGTTTAAGAAATATTGCAGGTTCCAGAGAAGTTATTGCTGACAGTAAGTACACTGTCAAGAATCCAGAAACAAAAAAAGGACTCTGGAAAAAAGAAGTATTTGGTAATGACAACAAGATTCATATTGAAATAGGAATGGGGAAGGGTAGATTCCTGATGGATCTTGCAGAACTCAATCCAGATATCAACTATGTTGGAATTGAGAAGTATTCCAGTGTACTTCTTAGAGCAATTCAGAAGCAGGAGGAGAGACAGCTTCCTAATGTTATTTTCATAAGGATGGATGCTGAGAATATCACCGATGTATTTGCTCCTTCAGAGGTTGATAAGATCTACCTCAATTTCTCTGATCCGTGGCCCAAGGACAGACATGCCAAGAGGCGCCTTCCTTCCAGAGAGTTTTTGGGACGCTACGACCAAATATTAAAGAAAGATGGTGTTGTAGAGTTCAAGACTGACAACAAGGACCTTTTTGACTTTGCTGTGGAAGAGGTAGAACCAGCAGGCTGGACCCTTGACGCAGTAACATATGATCTTCATAATGACCCTGTTATGAATGAGGGCAATGTAATGACGGAATATGAAGAGAAATTCTCATCACAAGGCAATCCAATCTACAAATACATTGTTAGCAGAAAGGGGAAGTAACTTATGGACTACAGTTTAAACAGTCAGAATTTCCAAGAAGAGGTTTTAAACAGCAAGATTCCGGTACTCGTTGATTTTTCCGCAGACTGGTGCGGCCCCTGCAAGATGATGGCCCCTGTTATTGATGAACTTGCTGGAGAATATGAGGGAGAAATGAAAATTGGCAAGATCAATGTTGATCAGTCTCCTGATATTGCTCAGAAGTATAATGTTATGTCGATTCCAATGTTTGCTTTCTTCAAGAACGGAGAAGTTATTGAGACAGCGGTTGGAGCACTTAATAAGGCTAAATTACAAGGAATAATTGATAAAGTGCTGGCCTAAAGGTCAGCACTTTACTTTAGAGGTAGAAACGTTGGCGGATAAGATTACTAAATTTGAAGACTACAAGAGAAAAGACAACGTCGGGGATACAACAGATATTGATATCCAGATAGAAGACCCAATGAACTTCTTTAATGCCGAGGAGCGGGAGGAGTTCTATCAGGAGAGGCAGAAGGAGCAGGAAAGAGAGCTGGCACAGAATAGACCACCGATGCAGGAGGCGGCGCAGCAATATGCTCAGCCGCAGTATCAGCAGCCAGTGCAGCCTCAGCCCCAGTATTCACAGGATGACTACAGCCAGTTAGTAGACAATGCCTGGAACAAGGATTTGCCTGGAAATGATGGCAGGGATTATGAAGATGACTATGATCCCGATTACGATGAAGACTACGAAGATGGATATGATGAGGGCTATGACGAAGAGGAAGATTCTGAGGGAGGATTCCCAATTGAACTGTTCGTAAGAATCTCTTCTATCATCACTGGAGTTATCATTCTGGCCTTTTTGGCTATCGTTTTAAAGGTCAAGGTTTATGACAGATATCTGGCACCAGATCCGGATGAGGAGCAGGTAACAGTTTCAGAGCTTGCACTTCCTAGTGGTTATACAGAGAAAAATGACACAGTTGTAGTTACAGCTGAGATGCTCAATTTAAGATCTGTTGATAATTCCAGCAGTAAAGACACAGTTATGGGAACTGTAAACAAGGGTACGGAACTTAAAAGAGTTGCAGTGAATGCAGATAATAGCTGGGCGCTTGTTGAATACAATGGTCAGAGATTATATGCATCAATGAAATACCTTGAAGTAAAATAATGACATGGATCATCTTCTGCGGCTGTGGAGCCAGGTGTAGAACTTATCCACAGCTTCGGACAGATTGTCGCTGGTACGAGAACAGGATTCTGCGCAGCTAAGGACCTCTTCCAGAGAAGTGTTCTGTGCATACTGCGCGATTCTTTCTCCGCAGCTTTTTTCAAGTGAGCGATAATCCATATTGATCAAAAGAGTATTGTGCATCCCGCTTACGGATCTATAAAGTTCGGGATATTTTTTTTGCACAATAGTAAGTTCATCCAGAATCTGTTCACGACTCTGAATGCAGAACAAAAGATAGACTGACTCCACTATTTCTGGTGGTTCAATCTCATCCTGGTAGGAGTTATCTTCGTAGCCATCAAGGGTTGCGTAGTACTCGCAGATTTCCTGGACAAGGGAACCTACCTTGGAGTTATCATATAATTTTTGTAATTCATCAAATTTTTTTTCGCTCATAAATTAAGATTAATTGTTTTAAAAGAAAAAGTAAAGATAGGAAAAGCATATGAAAATAGGAATTTTTGATTCCGGGATAGGCGGGCTGTCCGTACTACATGAAGCTTACCACAGACTTCCGGGGCAAGAATACATATTTTACGCAGATACTGAGCATGTTCCTTATGGAACAAAGACTCCAGAGGAGATAGTTGGCTTTGCCATTGATAACGCTCAGTTTCTCATAGATAAAGGCGCAGATGCACTGGTTGTAGCCTGCAATACGGCTACAAGTGTTGCTATTAAGGAGCTAAGACGCCGTTTTGACATCCCTATCCTTGGGATGGAACCTGCTGTAAAGCCAGCTGTAGAGGGAACTGAGGAAAAAAGAATCATGGTAATAGCCACACCTGTTACCATCAGAGAAGATAAGCTAAGGGACCTGCTTCACAGGGTAGATGAGGAGCATAGAGTAGACCTTAAACCCATGCCCAAGCTAGTAGAATTCGCAGAAAAAGAGATGTTTGACACACCAGAAGTAATTGAGTATATTAGAAGCTCTTTTGCAGATTATGACGCGTCTAAATATAGTGCACTGGTTCTAGGTTGTACTCATTTTAACTATTTCAAGCCTGCATTCAGGGACTTCTTTGGTTCGGACACACTTTTGGTTGATGGTAATTTTGGCACTGTTCACCATCTTGCAGACGTTCTTTCACTTGATATGAATTCGGATCAAGATACAGAGGTCTATTTTGATGACTACCACAAGATGTTGGGGCAGTCCAAAACGGAATATTATTTTTCAAAAAAATTTATTGAAGATGAGAAAACTCTGGAACACTTGAAAAGACTGCATAATCGCCTCGAAGAGGTTAGAAAACTCTGATTTTTATAGTCTTGAAATTAACAAAATATTGTATTATTATTTAAATGTAACTACAAGATATTGTGATTTCAAACAAATTAAAATATGTTTTCATGCCAGCTTTCTGCATGACAAACATATTTTTTATGGTCAAAAACCAGTTTATATAATAGTTTTTAGTTTATTTAGAGGGGGTTCCTATGAAAATCATCAAGAGAAGTGGTAAAGAGGTTGCATTTGATGTCAGCAAGATCATTGCAGCTATTGAGAAGGCCAACAACGAGGTCACGGAGGAGAAGAAACTGACTCATGGCCAGATCATTGATATTGCCACAAGTGTAGAGAAATTATGCGCAACACTTACACGTGCTGCCAGCGTTGAGGAAATCCAGGACATGGTCGAGGATGGCCTTATGAAGGCTGGTAAGTACGATGTTGCCAGAAAATATATTACATATCGTTATAAGCACGCCCTTGTTAGAAAATCCAACACAACAGATGAGCAGATCATGTCTCTTATCGAGTGCAATAACGAAGAGGTCAAGCAGGAGAATTCCAACAAGAATCCTACTGTTAACAGCGTACAGAGAGACTATATGGCTGGAGAAGTCAGCAAGGATATTACCAGAAGATTTCTTTTGCCTGAGGATGTTGTTAAGGCCCATGAAGAGGGAATTATCCACTTCCATGATTCAGACTATTTTGCACAGCACATGCACAACTGCTGTCTTGTAAATCTTGAGGATATGCTCCAGAACGGAACAGTTATTTCTGAAACCATGATCGAGCGTCCCAAGAGCTTTTCAACTGCTTGTAACATTGCAACACAGGCAATTGCGCAGATAGCAAGCTCACAGTATGGTGGACAGAGTATTACTCTTTCACACCTTGTTCCTTTCGTGGACGTTAGCAGACAGAAGTTCCGCAAGGAGGTTGCTCTTGAGTTTGAAACTGCTGGAGTTAAGGTCAACAAGAAGCAGGTAGATGAGATCGCAGAAATGCGAGTTAGAAAGGAAATCGAGAGAGGATGCCAGGTTATCCAGTATCAGGTCATCACTCTTATGACAACAAATGGACAGGCTCCATTTATCACTGTTTTCATGTATCTTGATGAGGTTCCAGAGGGACAGCAGAGAGAAGATCTTGCGATGGTGATCGAGGAGATGCTCAAACAGCGTATTCTTGGTGTCAAGAACGAGAAGGGACAGCTTATCACACCAGCATTCCCTAAACTGATCTATGTTCTTGATGAGGACAATATCCACGAGGATTCCAAGTACTGGTACCTCACAGAGCTTGCTGCAAAGTGCACAGCCAAGAGACTTGTCCCAGATTACATATCAGCCAAGAAGATGAAAGAACTCAAGAAAGGCGATGTATATCCATGTATGGGTTGCAGATCCTTCCTGACACCAGATAGTGAAGAGAATGCTGAGGGCCTTTGCAATCAGGGCAACAAATCACATGCTCTTAACTATAAAGAGGGCGACCACAAGTATTATGGTCGTTTCAACCAGGGCGTTGTTACTATCAACTTAGTTGATGTAGCCTGCTCTTCCTACAAGAATGAAGAGAAGTTCTGGGAAATCCTTGAAGAGAGAACTGAGCTTTGTAAGAGAGCACTTATGTGCAGACACAACAGGCTCCTTGGAACTCCTTCAGACGTAGCACCAATCCTCTGGCAGAACGGAGCACTTGCCAGATTACAGAAGGGTGAGGTAATTGATCCACTCCTTTTTGGAAATTATTCAACTATTTCTCTTGGTTACGCCGGACTTTGCGAGTGTACCAAGTACATGAAGGGTGTTTCTCATACTGATCCTAAGGGAAAAGATTTCGCGCTTAAGGTAATGCAGTTTTTAAATGACAAGTGCGCAAAGTGGAGAGCTGAGACCAATGTTGCCTTCAGCCTTTACGGAACACCACTTGAGTCAACAACTTATAAGTTTGCAAAATGCCTCCAGAAGCGTTTTGGAATTATCCCAGAAGTTACTGACAAGAACTATATTACAAATAGCTACCACGTTCATGTAACAGAGCAGATTGACGCATTCACCAAGCTTAAGTTTGAATCAGAGTTCCAGGCTCTTTCTCCAGGAGGAGCTATCAGTTATGTAGAAGTTCCTGATATGAACAGCAACATCGATGCAGTAATCTCAGTAATGAAGTATATTTATGAGAACATCATGTATGCTGAGCTGAATACCAAGTCAGATTATTGCCAGTGCTGTGGTTATGACGGAGAGATCAAGATAGTTACAGATACAGACGGCAAGCTTATCTGGGAGTGTCCTAACTGCGGAAACCGCGACCAGAACAAGATGAACGTTGCTAGACGTACTTGTGGATACATCGGTACTCAGTACTGGAATCAGGGACGTACTCAGGAGATAAAAGAAAGAGTACTTCACATGAGCAATCCAAAGCTCTGATAAGACTCTTTTGAAAAATTATAATGCGTGGCTTCTGGATGAAACATAATTCTTCCGGAAATAGACACGCGGGGGATTATGAAATTGAAATAGAAACAAGAGCCGGGAGAATTGCCCCGGCTTTTGTTGTACAAGACCTGAAAGCGAATGGATGCTTGCATACAAATTCATTTGCCGGTCGGAAAGTAAGATTGTAAATATGAATTACGGACAGGTTTATTATAATGATGTGGCTAATGGAATAGGATGTAGGACAGCTCTGTTTGTAAGTGGATGTACTCATCACTGTAAGGGGTGCTTCAATGAGATGACCTGGGACTTTAATTATGGAGAGCCTTATACCAAAGAGGTTGAGGATGAAATCGTGGAATCCTTAAAGCCTGAATACATCGCAGGCCTTACTATCCTTGGTGGAGAGCCTATGGAAGTTGTAAACCAGAAGGAGATAAGGCCCCTTATAGAGCGCATAAAAAGAGAAGTTCCAAAGGCTACCATATGGATCTACTCAGGATATCTCTGGGAGGAGCTCACTGATCCTGATAACAAGAGGTGTCACAGCGAAGACACAGATGCTATCCTCTCAATGACAGATGTACTTGTGGACGGGGAGTTTATGCTTGATAAAAAGAATCTGATGCTTAGATTTAGAGGCTCTGAGAATCAGAGAATAATTGATGTAAAGGCTACGCTTGAAAAAGGAGAGGTAGTCCTGTCAAAATATAATGATAAAGACACCTCCAGACTGTAAAGTTAAACGTTTTAATTCAAAATATTCCATATTTGGTACGATGTAAGCACTTACATTGGAATATCTTTTGATATATCATGTGCATTGTAAGCAATAAGATTTCGTTGAATTTATGGATGTATTAACACTTATGCTAGGAGGCCATTATGGGAGACGAGAGATTTGATCTTTTAACCTTCGGTGAGATTATGCTTCGCCTTTCACCACCCAATTATGAACGTATGACACGTGGTGATGTGTTTGATAAGAGGGCTGGTGGCTCCGAGCTTAATGTGGCATCAGGAGTTGCACTCCTGGGACTTCGTACTGGTGTGATTTCCAGACTTCCACAGAATGCTCTTGGAACCTTTATCAAGAACAGGATCAGGTTTGAGGGCGTTTCAGATGACTATCTGATCTATGATGAGTCACCTGAGGCTCGTCTTGGAATTTATTACTACGAAAATGGCGCAGCACCACGTAAGCCATCTATTGTTTACGATAGAATGAATTCATCAATTACCAGGATCACACTTGATGAGATTCCAGAAAGCGTCTACACTTCCACCAGAATGTTCCACACAAGCGGCATTTCTCTTGCCCTTAACAAGAACACCTGCGAAGTTGCAACAGAGATGATAAAGCGCTTTAAGAAGGGCGGAGCCTTAGTATCTTTTGACTGTAACTACAGAGCAAACCTCTGGAGTGAAGAGGATGCAAGGGCAGCCATCAAGAATATTCTGCCATATGTTGATATTCTCTTTGTTTCAGAAGAGACATCAAGACGTATGATGCAGAAGGACGGCGACCTTCATGACATTATGAGAAGCTACACTAAAGAGTACCCTGTAAAGATTGTATGCACAACTCAGAGAGAGGTTATAAGCCCTCGCAAGCATAACTTTACATCTACAATCTATGATGCAGACAGGGATGAATTCTTTACTGAGAAGCCTTATACAGATATTGATGTAATAGATAGAATTGGTTCTGGAGATGCTTATGTATCAGGTGTTCTGTACGGAATGCTCAAATACAACGATGTAGCTAAGGCTCTTGCCTATGGTAATGCCACATCAAGCGTCAAGAATACTATTCCTGGAGATCTTCCAGCAAGCGATCTTCGCGAGATCGATAGTATTATCAGAAACCACCAGTCAGATGGGCCAACTAGTGAGTTGAACCGCTGACATAGCAATGCCGATTTACGTTCGCCATAACGTATTTCCTTTATAAAACCTCTAATGACAAAAGACTTGGGTGACCAGGTCTTTTAGTCATTAATGTGAAAATAGACTTCACAAAGCAAATAGCTTAGTGGAGAATTTCTTGTAAAGGGGATAATATGCACAATAGGTTCAGCGCTGCTTATTATAGTTCTTAAGTGCAGAACAAAAATATTCAGTACTTCTGTAGCATGGATAAAGAATCACATATAACAGCATTGAATAGATGGGCTTAAATCTTCAAACATCGGAATAATACATATATTTTAGCTTAATAATATTTATATCCGATGCCGGAATGACATGATAAAATATGAAGGTGAGTGCTACCAAGAGAAATGACAGGTAGGCGGTTGGCCATATCCTATAGAAAGGAGTTTTTGTTCAACAAAAATCTTGCTAAAGGAGGGCCTGCTTATGATTATTGAGATTATAGGTGCAGCTGCAGCTGTAATATCGATTTTTTCTGCCGGCGTTGCCGTAGGAAAATACATAAGTAAAAACGACCGCCCAAGCCAATGATATGTACCCAGAATCCTGGACACATGTTAAAAGTTAAGCGGAACACATGGATGCTTCCCTGTATTTAACAGGAGGCATCCATTTTGTTTTTGATTGGATCCTTCTGTTGTTATAATAATCTATGTATTCTTCTAATGCCATCTTAAATGATTCAAACGAGTCATAACAAGACTCATAGCCATAGTACATCTCATTCTTTAATCGCCCGAAAAATGTCTCCATGATACAATTATCATAGCAATTACCCTTGCGTGACATAGACTGTATGATGCCATGCTTTTTCAGTTCATTCCGGTAGTAGGCATGTTGGTATTGCCAGCCTTGGTCACTA
>NZ_AUKA01000010.1:0-129150 GCF_000424505.1 Butyrivibrio sp. XBB1001
ATACATCTTGTACCTGCGAATCCATTGATGAAGCATTCCATCACCGATGCCTATAGATTCAGCCACTTTTGAGACTGGCTCGCCAGCAAAGGTCCTTGAAATTAATTCAAGCTTTTGATCAGCTGACCATTCCTTCTGATGACCACTGGCTCTGAGCATCTCTGGTCCATGTAAATCCTCAAGTCTATGCCATTTACGTATCTTGCTTCTAAAACTTTCAGTAGAAACTCCTTCTGGCGTATCAGCCCATATACCTTGCCTGTGAAGTTCTACGCATTCTTTTTTAAATTCATAACTATAGCGCATGAAAATACCCCCTTACTGGATTGTCCAGTAAAGGGGGTACATATCACTCGCAGTTGGGAGGCGGCCTTTTTCTTAGTATCTCACATCAAAGCTGCGTTCATCTTCGATGATAGCAAGAGGCGTCTTATCTATGCGGTCAACTTCAATGAATCTGCCGCGGTAGAAAGTAGCGATGAACTGCTCGATGTCCTCTTCTCTACCCTGAACTTCGCAGGTTACGGAGCCATCGTATTCATTTTTGACGTAACCGGTGAGCCTGTACATATTTGCAGCGTGGGATGCGGTATAGCGAAACCCCACGCCTTGGACTCGACCGTAGAAGCAAAGTCGGTATCTCTTCATAGCTGATCATCCCCATACTCTTTAGATGTCAAAAGAGTATACTTGCCCGCAAACACTTCCTCAAGAATTCTAAGTTCCAGTTCCTGCCTGTGTTTGAAATGATCATATAGAGCCTGCTCTCCTGAAAGTCCCTTAGAGACTGCGTAAGGGCACTCATTAAAGTAGCCCATCATTAGTGGAAACCATAGCTCTTTTCCCTGATCATCGGATCTTTCCTTGCGGATGATTCCGATGTTAGCTGGAATATCCTCTGCCTTAAGGTAGTAAATGTGATACTCTTTGTCTTCGAGAACCTTCCTGATTTCCTTGTAAAATTCAAGAATCTCATCATCGGAAGCCTCTCTGAACAGGATCATATCTTCAACTGTGTTCTGGAAAAGAGAACACTCAAAAATCCCATTCTGTCCATTCCATCTGGAATATCTTCTTGTAAGTATTGTCTTAAACTCATCAAAGTCAACGCGGCCATTGTATATCTCGTACTGCTCAAGATCCCTGTGAAAGCCCGGAACATCAGTGATTATCTGAGTGTAGCAGATAATCACATGGTCATCTTCTTCATAGCTCTTTTCCCGGATCATGTCCTCAATAGAGCTGTACTTCTCAAGGATTTCCGCGTACTTGTCCTTGCTTACATATGCACACCAGGCAAGCTCTACTGGAGAGTAATCCCCCTCGCGGACTGCCTTAAAATCTGGGTGTTTCTCAGAAAGCTTACTTACAAGAGTGCTCTTTCCGCTTCCCTGCAAACCTTCTATAAAATAATTCAAATTAATACCTCCTAGTATTACATTCTATCTTTTGGTTAAATGCTCATACTCATTGTAAAACTCTACAATTTTGGGGTATCCAAATCATTTCTTTGCAACTAATACTGCATCTTTTATGTCGAAGTAGTCCGCTGTGTTGCTGCTAAATCCTGCTGCCTTCCAGGCCTGGTCAAAAGAGATTTCTTCAAGGTTCCATAGGGCACGTAAAGTTTTTCCTCATATTCAATTGCCCCGTAAATATCCTCATCGTCCAGAGGATTTGCAAACTCAAGGCTTTCAAATTTCAGGCTTCCTAGCTCATTATGATTATATATAGCCTGGCCGCAACCACTTACTGCAAGCATTAGTGCCAAAGTGGCAGCTGCTATGCTACTTCTTTTCTTTAGATTTGGGCCCTTCATTTTATCTTAATCTCCATTTTACCGTACCTCACTTTATTATCTATCATTGTACCATATTGCTAAGAGTCTCGAATAATTCAGGCAGTTCCTGCTTCATTCGGATTGGGCGTCCTTCAGTGTTGAGAAATGCATGTGATGATGTTCCAACACTCACAACTTTGCCTTCTTCGTTGGTCATTTCATAGGCAAGGTGGAGCTTTACTCCTTTGAATTCCTTGACGGAAACTGTGATGCTTACCTTATCTGAGAAGGTGGTTGTCTGCTTGTAATCGCAGGTCACCCCGAGAACAGGCGAAATAACGCCCGACGCCTCAAGCTTGGCATAGTCCCAGCCTATCTTTGAAAGGAAATCAATCCTGGCTTCCTCCATCCACCTGATGTAATTGGAGTGGTGCGTGATTCCCATTTTGTCGGTTTCATAGTACTGAACTGTATGAACATAACTCATTTTGCCTGTTCCTCCTGCCTTGCCGGCATCTCAAAAGCGCTGGATGCGCAGATTTACTGATTCTTACTGAATCTCTTTTTCTGATCCAGCTTGTAGACTACAAGCTTCCCTAGTTTAATTGTTGCTTATGTTTGTTGCTATTGTTTGTTTCTACTAATTGGTTACTTGCAGTTTTCATATGCGCATTTTTGCAAGTACACTTCTGCAAATTCCTTACTTGCAATTCCCGTAAACTCATTTATGCAAGTACATTTCACTTACACCAGATCTTCCTTGGAAATTTCAATTGATGGATAGTGCGCAAGAGTAGTCAGATCTGTGTCTACTGGAACTTCGTACTCCATGTAGAAACTCTCGGGATTGGCTTCCTGCAAGGCTTTTAGCGTACTCTTGATCTTATCTGCATCGTTTGAAACGTAGACTACTGAGACTACGCCTACCTTCTCGTCAGGGTTTGCGCGGCTTCCCTCAACGCTTCCGCACAAAATCATTCTTATGTTTTCCATAATTTCCTCCTTGAAATATATCCGCGCCACTAGCACGGATCTTTAATAGCAATTCTTTTGCACCCTATCATTCTGTCCCCGGAATCCATTACTCTTTTAGCCACTACACCCCTGTCCACAGGTTCATCCTAGCCCTGCAAGTCTTATATCATCCAGCTGCTGAGCGCTTAACGCCCCAGCCTGATATAGCAAAAGATATTCATTTTCCACGGAACTGTTGAATATAAGCAAGTCATCCGTGTTAATTGTGACCTTGACGCCATTCTCCACAAGTATCCTGATGGGATGGCTGGCGTAATCTTTAGCAAAGCCCAGCATGACGTTGCTGCTGGGGCATACATTAACCTGAATCTTATTATCCGCAAGGAATCTCATGACCTCCAACGAAGTACTTGCTCCAATGCCGTGGTGGACTTCCGAAAGTCCCAGGACTTCTACAGCTCTTTTGACGTCGCTCGCAGAGCCTGTCTCGCCCACATGCATTTTCTTGGTAAGATGAAAATCCTCAGCCCGCCTGTACAGAGGCAAAAAAGCTTCAAAGGGCTGCACATTCTCGCCTGCGCAGATGTCGATAGCTTTGAAATAGCCTGATGATGCGTACTGCGAAAGTCTGTCAGCCTCAAGAGTCGCATCACAACAGGAAGGATAAGTAAGCTCCGCCTCAAAAACTGTATCTGGGCAGTACTGCATATGAAAGCCCTCAATCGTCTTCTCAAAAGCCTCAATGCCGCCCAGCATGTCCACTTCAGCAATTCCAAAATTCATGGTAAAACGCTTTATGTTGTTGCGCCTTGCTTCTGCAAAGGCTCCTTCCCACCTGATCAAAGCACCATCAAATCCATCGCAATAGGGCTTAATTCTTGACCTAAAATAGTCCTGCATCCCGTCAAGCCCGCCAAGATGCTGCGGAGGCTTTGGAAATTCCACGCCAATCCGCTCTGCAAGCCACTCAAGCCTGCAGCCCTTCGTTGAATGATTGTGAAGATCACTCTTGGGAGCCGCCAGTAGCTTATTTATGTCATTCTCAACTAGTCCTTCTATAAATGTATTAGTCATACATACCTACTATCTGGTAATTCTCTTATTGTCGAAATCACACCGCCCCCATGACTCATTTACGGGAAGATACTTCCGCCGCCCATCATGACTCTGATGGCGCCAATCACAAACAAATGGGCTGGATAATAAATGTAAAAGAGCCACTTCATGCCCTTCCATGAACCTCTCTCGCCGTTGTACTGCTTTAAGACAAGCAGTGACAAAAGCGTGCCAAACTGCAAAAGTCCATATATCTTATCCATGAAGATGAAGTAAACAGCCACGTACATGGAAACCCAGATCAGCATCGTCAAAGACTGCTTTTTGAAATCCCCTCTGTTTATGTACAGGTAAACCGGGCACATGGCTGCGATTGTTGACCAGTCCGCAGGAAAAGAGATAAAGCAGATCGCTATGATCAAGACAATCTTAAGCCACTTTGGCAGGCGATCCGTTGTAAAGACCACCATCAAAACCACTGCCCATGCCAGCGACCACATGACACTTGTAGCATTGAACATGGTATTTGGAATAAAAGGAATTCCTCCGGCAAAGTTATATGCAAAATGAGAAATAAAAGCAAAGACAAATAGCCTTAAAATGTACTTCCCTACGTTATGAGTGTAGTGATAACCCTCAGCAATAAAGAACCACATTATAGGCGCCGTAAGTCTTCCTATCACATGTAAAAGCATTACCCACCACGTATAATTAAAGCCTGGAAATAATAGCCATGTTATATGGTCGATTGTCATGGCAATAATAGCAATCAGCTTAATCTGATTTGAATTGAGACCTCTCCTAACTTGTGACTCCATCTTTATTTCCCCTTAAATGCCCCAAAATACGGAGTTAGCTGGTCACTTTTTTGCCCCCTAAACATCCGTCCCCAGGGGTTACTGCAGATAGAATCCGCAGCTGTCTGTGGTATAGGACTTAACTGCATTTCCAAACAAATCTATCATCTCAAAAGATACTTCGCCATTTGTGACTTTGTCCCAGGCTTCAAGGACCTTTTCGGCGTAATTCCCCGGAAGCTTGTACTCATCATGAGATGCATAAATACAGTCATATTCAGATTCCATGGCAATGAGCTTTTCAAGGGACGCCTTGTATTTGTCAGGTTCTCTCTTTGCTCCGAACATGTATATATGGCCCTTTTGCACAGAATCCCCTGCAAAAAGAGCTCTCTTATTAACATCAAGAATCGCAACACTTCCCTTTGTATGGCCTGGAATATGGATTATCTTAAGAGGCCTGTTTCCAAGGTCCAAAACCTCACCATCAGAAAGCTCCACGAGCCTTACGCCTGGATATCTTGTATTCACTTCACAGCCAGTAAAATCTGCAGGATGAAGATAAATCTCAGAAAAGCAACTGGTTCCTGAGGTATGATCTCCATCACCGTGGGTATTAAGCAAAAACACTGGCTTATCCGTAAGCTCTTTTGCCAAATCCGCTGCATTAGGGCAGTTCACGCCGCTATCTATCATGACAGCCTTCTCTTCCCCAACCAGCACGAAAAATCTGACGAAACCGTCCTCAAATCTCCAGGTATTCTCATCAATCTGTATAATATCCGCCATCACTTTGCCTCCTTGCTCAGGGCTTTGTTTTCATGGTTTAGAACTACCACAAACACCACCTCAAAGATCAGCATCATAATAGCCACAATCTGCGCGGGATAGAGGCATCCCACCACCAGCGCTGCTATAGGGATGATAATTGCGAAAACCCTGTAGCCAACTGACTTGTAGAGCCATGAATAGGGCAGCAAATGTGCGCCGAACACCATGGCATATACCATGACCATTTTCGCTGGAACCGCGCTGAAAGTCCACATAACGATCAGCAGGTACAGGAACTGGTTCAGGGTAAAAAGAAATCCCACGTTGCCAAGTTCGTTGCTCTTATCGAATATATCCACGTGGATGATCTTGCCAATCAGCATAGCCAGCGGCATCAAAGGACATGAGCAGCAAAAAACTATCATGTTCTGGGTTCTGATTGGAAGGTGAAGGGCGCAGGTGATAAGTATCAAAAGCCAGATAACCACTGATGCGCCGATGAAAGGCTGTCCCTTCTTTTGTTTCTTTGCGATGTCTACTCTAAGTTCGTCTAAGCTCATAATGTCATCCTCATGCTCACAATTCCGTCGTTTTCTGCAGTTTCCTCAAAGCCCATTCGCTGGTACAGGCCATATCCCACCTGCATTACAGCTGGTTTGGTGGTAAAAGAAACTTCGCTAAAGCCCAGTTCCTTGGCTTTTCCAAGCATAGCATTCATCATCACTCTTCCGTATCCGTTACCGCGGCTCTCAGGCTTTATGAAAAGACGCTTGGCTTCGCAGTTTTCATCATCTTTCTTTTTGATAGCGATGCAGGCAACTGGCTTTTCGGCATCATACCCCACTAAGATTGCACCGCCACTATAGAAATTCTCAAGATCAGCCAGCTCCTTGTCAAAAGAGACAAAGCATCCCTCCGCTCCTTTGATCTGAGAATATTCCTTAAATAGCTCTTTTACCTCGTCTAAATTCTGATAATCCCTAACATTGAAGTTGCCCATACTCTCTCCTCCTTAAATGATTCTGCGTCTCTGTATAACTAGTTCATTATTATATTAAGGATGTCCTCAGGTGAATAGCCAAGAGACTCCTCAAAAGAAGTCCTAAGTGGTGGCCCGACAAATTTCTTTAACTGGGACCTATTCTCCACCTTGCCGCCCATCTGCTCTATGGCGTAGGTAAAGCTGTTCAGGATTCCAGGGCCTGAATCATTCAAAGTTCCGTCCAGATCAAAAAAAATATACTCATACTTCCCCATGTTGTTATCCTCACAGCTTCTTCATCATCCACCAGGCGTCGGTGTAGGTTCCGTCTGCATATTTCATATTATCCGGGAATCCACCATATTTCCTGGCCTCTTCAAGCACAGTTTCCATCATGATTCTGACAATGCCTGCTCCGCAGTACTCCTGATAAAGAGCTATGGCCACATCGCAGCCAAGTTTGTCTTTTACTGTTATTGGGCCAAATTTCATGGTATTTCCCCCTGTGATTTGAAAACTATTAACTTAAAATCACTGTGATACTCGTTCAACAATCACATGTCCCTTCGCCTTCTGGCCTGAGACGTTAATTGTGTAAGTGCCGCTTTCATTAATATTCACTTTAAAATTTGCGGATTCCATATTATCGCCTTGATAGACAGGCTCTGACTCTCCGCACTGAATGCGAAGTGAGATTTTTCCAGCTTCTTTTGTAGCAGTCACTTCAAGACTCTCACCCTCGTTAAGTTCAAGGTCATGAGAAAAAGAGGTATTGAGTGCCTCAAACTCAATATCAAAATGATCTGCATCCCCAGTTTTACTGCCACTGAAGGTTGCTCCACCATCACATCCCACCAGCACTGTTGCCATAAGCATCACTACTGTCAAACAACAAATTACTCTTTTCATACCACACTCCCCTTTCCAAAATGAACCACTAACCCCGTCCCTGGTTCACTTTTCAAACTCGAGCTTTCACTCTTCTACAGACAGTTTCCTAAACATAACAATGCTATACACTGCAAGAATCAGTATGAAGGCTGCCAAAAGTGCCATTTCAAAGGATTCTTTGCTCATAGCAAAAACACCTGCAATTTCCTCATTGCTCTTTTCAATAGCAGATAAAGCATTGTTGACACCATGGAAAACTATGCAAGGCACCAGGCTTTTTCCCTTGTAGAAAAGAACTACCAAAGTAAATCCAACAAAAACGGCAAAGATGATCTGTACCATAGTTTCAAAGAATGGCTTGCCATTAAGAAGGTTAACAATATGTCCCAGTCCAAATGTGATAGATGAAACGATAATTGCTGCTTTTACATTGTTTTTGGCCATGCCAACAAAGAGAAATCCTCTGAATATGATTTCTTCAAGAAATCCGACGCAGAGCATGCTCACCATATAAAGGATTGTTTCAGGAATAGTGTACTGGAGCTTAACTCCAAAGATAATTCCTAAACATGCCACAATGATAAGTGGTAAAAAGAACCATGCCTTCGCGGCCTTATACTTTGGCGCAAAAAGTCCGTATTTCTCTATAAGTCCATTCTTTTTGATCCATCCAAATATAAACGCTGCAAATAATACATGGAAAACCGCAGGTATTAACTTGGCTATTCCAAGGCTTGCATTTGCTGCCTCAGCAAAACTTGTTCCCACAACATAGATCACAATCATGATGATTGCAAAAGTAACTTCATTTTTCTCGTATAGTTTTTTCATTTTCCCAATACTCTTCCTTTTACCAATACTTTTTTACAAAATTTATCTTCATTTTTTATCCTCAACTATATCTGCTACGGACTAAATCGTCTTTTTCTTCATATCGTCCGTAAATCCCCACACCTGAGCCTCTATATATCTTTCCGGGCCATTTGCTCCATCAGCATTCCACTCTTGTGGCAAGCCGTATTTCTCTATTATTTCCAATATTTCTTCGTAGGTATAAACCTTTTTTCTGTATTCTTTCCCATCATTAACCCGGGGACTGAACGTGGGCATTGAGTCTCCATAGGTAAAAGAGATTTTTCTTGTATCGAGCTTTTCTAAAGGAATCACAACCACTTCCGGCTCTTCGTACCAGGTTCTTAGCCATGGGCACTCCTCTACCACCATGTAATGGGGAGATGGGATATCCATTATTATCCCTTTTTTCCTTGCCTGCTCACGGACTAACGCTTCACAATTGCTTCGCTTTACGACATAATCAATGTCCCGCTGGGCAGAAAAAGAATTTGGCCGTTCAGCCTTAATTTTTTCTAATACTGAAAAGGCCTCTTCATTAGAAAGATTTGTTAAGCTTCGAAATGGTCCGGAACGCTTGTCATAGTAATGATATAAATGCACTTCTATATCCTCTCTTCTTTTTCTTGTATCCTCTTAATCACGCAGTTTCATAGCGTCCTGCCTGAACCCGCCACATCTCAGCATATTTACCGTTCATGGCAAGAAGGCTTTCATGGGTTCCTTCCTCAGCGATTCGTCCATTTTCAAGAAGGATAATTCTGTCAGCATCTCTTGTGGTAGATAGTCTGTGGGAAATATAGAATACAGTCTTTCCCTTTGCCGCTGACTCCATAGCCTTGTTAAGCTCATACTCCGCGATAGGATCAAGGGCGCTTGAAGGCTCATCCATGATCAGGATGTCCGCATCCTTATAAAAAGCTCTTGATATGGCAATCTTCTGGCTTTCGCCACCAGAGAAATTGACGCCTTCTTTATCGAACTCCGCTGTAACCTGGGTATCCAGGCCCTTATCAAGGCTCTTGTATCTTTCCCCAAAGCCTGCTCTTTCAAGAGCGCAGACAGCCCCAAGCTTTAGCTTCTCGAAGAATGATGCATCTACATCACCATCCTCACTCTGTACCATGTTCTCTAACTGACCGGCTGCAAAAGCAGGATCTGCCATGATTACATTCTCTTCAAGATTGGCGCCATACATCTGATAATCCTGGAATACTACCCCAATCCTTCTTCTGTAATCATAGGGCTTAAACTCTTTTATGTTCTGGCCATGATAAAGAATCTTACCTTCCGTTGGATCGTAAAGGCGCATCAGGAGCTTGATAAGGGTTGTCTTTCCTGCTCCGTTGTAGCCAACGATTGCCACCTTCTCCCCAGGCTTAACCTTTAAGCTGATGTTCTTTAGGGTTTCCCCGGCATCTTCTTTATATGCAAAACTAATATTTTCAAGGCTTAAATCCGCATTGCCTTCTGGTACGGACTCCCCTTTCGTCACATCCATCTTTGGCTCATAATCAAGGAATGCCCTGATCTTTTCTATATAGAGGCTGTTTTCCTGAGCCATAGGGAAGACGTCAGCCATGTTCTGGAATCCGCGGCGCAGGCTTCCAGTTCTGTTGAAAAGAACTACCGCATCACTGTAGGCCACCGTATGAAGAACCGCAGCCTGAAACACAAGATATGTGATGTAGAGACCATCCATGATAAAGTCTCCCACCACGTAGCTGTTCAAGAAATTCAGCCACATTCTCTTTATGCCCACAGCTTTCTGTTCTTCAATAATCGCATCATTGGCTTCTTCAAATTCTTTTTCCAGTTCCTCTCCTACCACAGGGTGAAGACGGAGCTCTTTTGCATAGTCATTGAGGTAAAAGACTCTGCTGACATAATTTCTTTTCCTCTCCAAAGGATTAACCTTAAGGCGAACCTCGTAGTTCAGCTTGTTGATCACCCTTGAAATAAGGAATCTAAGAACAAAAGAAGCAAGTACAAACAGGATACCCATGGCATCCGTTGCAATGTAGAACGCACCAGTGGTTACGATAACCGTAATTGCCTGAACAATGAGGTTGCACATGGTAAGGAACCTGTCGATGGAGCTTTCTGCCTCCGCCACAGCAAGTACAAAGTCGTTATAGTACTTTGGATCATCGTAGCACGACAGGTCAATGTCCGCGGCCTTTTGGTACATTTGCTCTTTGAGAGCCTTGTAAAGCTTTGGCTTTGCCCTGTAGGACCAGCCATGAATAAAGTAACCGTCAGGAACTATCTGAATCATATTTATCAGAAGTATCACTCCGATAAACAGTAAAGCCTTCCAAAAAGGTTCATGAAATTCCGCGCAGTGAAGCACATATCTTATTCCAAGAACATGCTCAAGGAAAATGATTCCCTGATATCTGAAGCCGTCGTAAAGGAAATATATCATATATCCAGGGCAGGTTTTATAGCACAGCCTCCATAAAAATAGCTGGTTTTGTAATACTCGTTTCATCAGCAGGCACCTCCGGATATGGCTAAATAGTTCTTAGCCTGTTTGGTATACATGTCCGCGTAGAGACCATGTTTTTCCATAAGCATACGGTGAGTTCCCTCTTCCTTAACGGTCTTGTCAGAAAGAAGATATACCCAGTCCGCATTCTGCACGGAAGAAAGCCTATGGGAAATAAAGACAAGCGTATTGTCCTTACAAGTCTCATAGATATTGTCAAAAAGTGTTGCCTCAGCGATTGGATCAAGGGCGCTTGAAGGCTCGTCAAATACTTTGAAAGGACACTGCTTTACAAAGGCTCTTGCCACAACGACCTTCTGGCTCTCACCGCCAGAGAGCACAGCTCCTTCATCATCAAACTCGTTGGTCAGAGTTGTTCCCATTCCATGCTTAAGGCTCATTACCTTGTCATAAGCTCCGGAAAGCTTAAGAGCTTCTTCCACTCGCTCTGTCTTTTTTGCCTCAGGAATATTCTCTCCCATGACAACGTTATCCGTTACGGACATAGAAAACATCCTGTTGTCCTGAAATGCTGTTGCGAAAAGAGCTCGGTACCTCTTAAGGTCGTACTCTTTAATGTTCCTTCCGTTTAGCAGAATCTCTCCTTCTGTGGGATCATATAACCTGAGAAGCAGCTTAATAAGCGTGGTCTTTCCTGCGCCGTTATGGCCCACAAGGGCATAGGTCTTTCCGCCTCTGAACTCCATGTTTAAGTGTGACAATACTTCTTTGTCCTTATAGGAAAAAGAGACATCTCTAAATTCAAGGGTCTTTATCTCTGTTCCAGGATCGATTCCTTCATAATTCTCAGGAATCTTTTCCTTGTACTCAAGAAAGGTTCTCAGATATTCGATAAAGAGTCCGTTCTTGAAAAGACTTGTCAAAGACTCGGTAAATCCAATGAGAATCCAGGTGGTAGATACCATCATGCTGGTAATAACTGAAAGCTGCGCAAGGGACATACTCCCCCTCACTAAAGTGCAGAAAGCTCCGTAAATAAGAAGTCCCTCAAAGATAAAGGTAAAGGTGAACATTACATATAACCAATGAAGAACCATGGCCTTTTTGGTGTATTTCTTTGTAACATCAGCAAGGCCTGTGATTGACTCTTTATACTGACGTCTCATAAGAGAAAAGACATCCGTAAGCCTCATCTCTTTTGCATATTCAGGAAGGTACATAACTCGGTTGATATAAGCTATCCGGCGGTTATGAGGATTCATATCCTTGTTTCTGTCATAGTCGATATGACTGATCATCCTGTTAAATACGAAATTTCCGATGGCAGGGAAAATAAGGAACAAGACAGAAATCTTGTCCACCTGGAACATAAAGACAAAGGCGCATACGCCTGCTATGGCTCCAAAAATAGTGTTAAAAACAGCATGCACCGTCTCAACAAGACGAGTGTCAGCCTTCTCCATGGCAAGAGTGTACTTATCGTAGAACTCGCTGTTCTCAAAGCACTCCAGCTCTACGTTTCTTGATTTTTTGAACAGAAGCTTATACAGCTCTTTGTTGACGATTACGTTATTGATTGGAAAACGATAGCCAACAAGAAACTTGTCGTAAAAGCTCATTGCGCAGGCAACAACTGTTACAATGGCAACGAATATCATTATTCGTCCAAAGCTGTCTCCTGACTGAAGTGAATTTATAACAAAGCGCATAAAGAACGCACTATAAAACAGCCACTCAAAGTAACCCAGGAACCTGCTTATGGCCCCGTGCACCACCATTGAGGGACAAAGCTTTACCAGCAGCTTTGTCGCATATATATTGTTCTTTATGGCCCTCCCTCGGGAAATCTCCCGCTTTTTCTTTTCTTTTTTCATACCTTTCTCCACGAACTAACTGTAAGATACCCCATGCCCCAAGGGTAGAGTCAACAACTGGCCGGCTAACTGTAATTATTGATATAAGCATAAATATTATTCCAGCCACCAATGTGGTGTGAGTTCAGCAAGTGTTACTATCTTTTCGTTTTCATAGTCGAGCATGATCTCTACAGACTCATACTTTCCCTGCATCAACTGAGCCATAAATTCTCTGCAAGCACCGCATGGCGCCCCAGTCTTTCCATCTGGCATGATTGCAAGCACTCTTCTGATCTCATTTTCTCCGTTCGTAATCATATTGAACATAGCATTACGCTCTGCACATATTCCAAGGGTACTGGATGTATCTATGCATACTCCTGTATATATCTTGCCACTTGTAGACTCTATGGCCGCAGCCACACCACCAGCATATATTCTTTCAGAAAGCTCTCTTGGGTTTTGCACCGCCTTTGCTTTTTCGTATAATTCAGTCCATATCTTTTCCATTTTTTTCATCCTCCGTTAACTCTTCCATAAATTACCATTCGCACCGATATTTCTTTTAACAAAGCTATCTTCTCGATTTCTTCCCTGTCGATTCGGCTTTCCTCAATAAGCGGTAGGTATATTTGTTTCCGGACGAATCTATTGCTAACATGCTTTCCCTTCAAAAATCACCTCTTATGGTCTCAAATATAGTTTCAGCAGCCAGTCGTGAACCTGCAGGGGACGCATGTCTTCTATCTTCATAGTAAAGATCAACGTCAGGATTTCTGTGATATTCTTCCCACCATTTCTCACCTACCGGAGCCACAAGACAGCCATGCTTCTTTGCTAATCTTCTATATCTAGCGGACATTTCAGGTTGAAACTTCTCGTTATCCTCTTCAGTCCATGTCATGTAATAGCAGGGTACTGCCTTTGTCTGCCTGATCCATTCCATGAGGGTATCAGCAGCTTTCTCCATGTCCTCGAACTCGCCCATGGGATGTGCCACATGCTGTAATATTATGAAATCATAGTCTCCGAAAAGGATATTAAATCTGGTCTGCTCATTTTCCACATGATAATCAAGCCCCATGCCGCCCTTTGTAAGCATTGTAACCTGCATATCAATTCCGTTCTCAGCGCAAACGTCTTTAAATATCTTTGGCATATCATTGAAGTAGGTGTGACTATTCCCAATAAAAAGTGTTCTCATAGCTTTCCTCCGTAAATCTAGTTTATGTATCTATTCCTCTACCTCTATATTGAACACAACTGTCTCGCCGCAATCGATGCACTGATAAGGGCCATTCTTGAGATTGCCACCTCTCCTAAATGCATAAATGAAAGGATATATTGCCTGCATTGCGACCATGCAAACATTATCACTGTGTTCCTTATCAAGATCGCTGCCTACAAAGCGAATAACATCTCCGACTTTGTACTTCGGACAGCGGCTTTCAACAACCGTAACCTTTACTTTATTGTCTGTGTAATTCATATGAAGCCTTCCTCTTAATTTCACGCTTTCTTTATTCTAGTATAAAATTCTTTTTCATCTTCGCTTGTCACCTCTCCCCACTTAAGGCCCTCTGCGAAAAGATGGCTTTTCTCTTTTAACTTTGGAGAATAATCAGGATTTGCATGAACTGCATCAGGCGCGACTGCACCTGCCATATATGTCGAATAATCCATTGGAAAATCGAAATATTCCAAGACCCTTTCCCCAACTAAGACATGCGTCATTGTATATGCCATGTTAACAATTTCCTTCCCCCGAATTAGCACTGGCAGTATTTTTGATATTATTTTTATGATTATATCCAAGAAAGAAGCGGTTTACAACCAATTTTTGATTGTAAACCGCCGTAAATTTGGGTTCTCACAAAATCTTTTTTGCCTCAGTGCACCATTTAAGGTATGCTTCATAGGTCTGAATTCCGAAAGTCACTGTCAGATAGTAGTGGAGGTGATCTCTGTTATACAAATGGGCCTTTAAGTTGTCGCGAATTATCTATTTGATACATTAATGCAATACCAAAATCTTATCGTGAAAAAGTTAGCGATATAATGCGTACATACTACTGCTAGAGACAGAGAAAATAAAAAATTATAGTAGCCCGAATTTTGCCTTACTGCTAGATTTGAATAATCTTCGATTTTTTTAGTAACACCGCAACCGATTTCCTTATCATAAACTAGTATAACCGCTGCTTATTACGGCTCTAATACAAGTATTTCAAATTTGCTAGTAAAATAAGACAGAATTACTTTTCAAATCACTTTAAAAACCGCTCAAGGCTACTATAAAATCAGCTATTTTATAAAATCTAGCAGTAACACTTTTTATCGCCTAAGTAAATTTTTGATATTTTCAAAAATAAGCAGTAAAAAGTGCACCGCCAAATATTCTTCCTGTATCCAATGTAATCCTCTCTCCTGAATCTAATAAAAATCTATAACGAATTCGTATGTATATGATACATTCCAAATTCCATTTTTGTTTCAATTCAAATCCCGAGTATGATAAACTTAATCCTATATTTTATCAATAAGTAATGGGGGGCGTATGAAAACTATGACAGTATTGTACATCATCGCGGGGGTAATAATTCTTAACCTGTTATTATCCGTGGTTTTCTTTATTCTCGAAGGCAAAATAGCAAAACAGGAAGGGCGCAAAAGAGATCCCAAGATCACAACCTGGCTCTGTGCAAGCCTGGTGTTTTTCATGATAGCAGTGGGCCTTGTGGTTTTACTATATCTTTTAGTAGCAGCATTTATGGCGAGTATGTGATATGAGCGACAAGAAATTCTATAGAATACTAATTATCATAATGATTCTGGGACTTATTCTGACCTTCGCCCACATGACCTACATTTACTTTGCTTTTCAGAAATCTTCAATAATCTATTACATTTCAAAGGAGCTCTGGCTATGAAAAAGAAAATCCTGATTCTTGCCACTGCTTTGTTTTTCCTGCTTTTCAATGGCTTTTTATATGTAACTCTCACCATGAGGCTTGGCAACAACTACAGTGGCACTTCCCAGCTTAAGATGGTGGACGTAGGCAAATTCCTGCCCTTTGAGGAGGATTCAGAACTTGCCAGAACTGTTTCATCTCTCCACTTCACAAATGAGGATGACCTTCCTGTTCTGGACGGTGCTGCTGCCCTTGTGCCGGTCTATGCTTCAGTTATCGACAACATCTACCCTGAAGGCTGCGTAACCTATGAGGGCGACGTCTTTTCTGACGACAATTACTACGGGGAGAACTTTGCAGATGACAGCGTAATGCAGTATCAGAACACCATCCGCGGCTTTGACGCTCTTGTAGACGGGTCAGTAGACTTGTTTTTTACTGCCCACCCATCAAAAGAACAGATGCAGTCAGCTACCGAAAAAGGCGTAGAACTTGAGATCGTGCCCGTTGGTCTTGAAGCCTTCGTGTTCTTTGTTAATTCCAAAAACCCAGTAGACAACCTTTCTGTGGAGCAGATAAGAGGCATCTACCGCGGTCAGATCAACAACTGGCAGGAGGTTGGCGGACCAAACCGCACCATTGACCCAATCCTTAGAATAAAAGGCTCAGGAAGCCAGACCATGATGGAGAAATTCATGGAAGGGGACATGATCACAAAACGAGATCCCCTGGATGTATTCGGCGCTTCCATCGGCTACTCCTTCAGATACTATCTGTCCGGAATGATTGCCAACGACAACGTCAAAATGCTGTCCGTTAATGGTGTTTATCCAAACGCAGAAAACATCAAAAACGGCTCCTATCCTATATCTGCCAATTTCTATGTAGTCTACAGAAAAGACAATAACAACAAGAACGTAAAGCGACTTGTAGACTGGCTTTTATCAGAGGAAGGCCAGACCATGATTGAAGGATGCGGCTATGTAGGCCTTAAGTAATATAGGGTAAACTTTATTATCATATTGCACATATATCCAAATTCCATATATTTAATTGCACTTAGCTATTGGGGCATATATAATAAAGTGTGAAATATTTTATATTCTCATAAACAACCACTATTTGCCTGTCATAGCAAGGCAAATCTGGCAAAATCACATCGAGGTATAGACATGCTGCATATCAAGAATCTTGACGAAGGTCTTGAGCTTTTTAAGGCTCTTGGATCAGAAATACGAATTGAAATCATCAACATTCTCCTTAAAGAAGGCGGAATGAATATGAATGAGCTGGCTGGAAGGCTGAAGATCACTAATGGTGCCCTGACTGCGCATATCCGCAAGCTTGAGGAAAGTGGAATTGTGGTAGTTTCTGCAGAGGGAACAGGACATGGCAATCAGAAGCGCTGCTCAGTCAATCTGGACAAGATTCTTATTGATATACAGGAGCCACCTCGCGAATCCAATGTCTACACTGCAGATATCAAGGTTGGGCATTTTAGCGATTTTGAAGTTTATCCAACCTGCGGTCTTGCTTCATCCGACAAGCTGATTGGGGAAGTTGACGATACAAGGTACTTTGCCCACCAGGAGAGATTTGATGCTGATATTCTGTGGTTTACCAGAGGATTTGTGGATTATTCTCTTCCAAACTTTGTTCCTGCCGGCCAGAAGATTGATGAGATCAGCATTTGTGCAGAGCTTAGTTCTGAAGCCCCTGGTGTTAATAACGTATGGCCCTCAGATATATATTTTTACCTGAATGATATACTGCTCGGTACCTGGATCTCTCCCGGAGATTTCGGGGATGTTAAGGGAATCTTTACTCCTGATTGGTGGTTTCCTAACTGGAACCAATATGGTATGCTCAAGATGCTGGTTATAAACCACAAGGGCACCTTCATCGATGGTCTGAAGATTTCGGATGTGACTATAGATAGCTTATCTCTCACCTCCAAGAGCAGCATCAAATTAAAGCTGGAAGTTCCAGAAAATGCCGAGCATGTTGGTGGCCTTACTATTTTCGGAAAAGGATTTGGCAATTACAATCAGGACATCAATGTCAAGATTGCCTACAGCCCAATAGAGTAAGCATATTCATGAAAAGAAATATCACAATCGGAATTCTGGCCCACGTTGATGCCGGAAAGACTACCCTTTCGGAGGCACTTCTGTATACCTCCGGAGCAATCAGAAAACTTGGCCGTGTGGATCACAAGGATGCATTCCTCGATAGCTACGAGCTGGAGAGATCCCGCGGCATCACTATATTCTCCAAGCAGGCAATGTTCCAACATGGTGACACAACCTTCACCCTTTTGGACACTCCTGGTCACGCAGATTTTTCTCCTGAAATGGAGAGAACACTCCAGATCCTTGATATGGCGGTACTTATCGTCAGCGCTGCTGATGGTGTGACCAGCCAGTTAAGGCTTCTTTGGAAGCTTCTTGATCACTACAAGGTTCCAACAATTCTTTTTGTAAATAAGATGGATCAGCCAGGCGCTGACAGAAACACAGTTTTGGACGAGGTAAAAGAAAAACTTGGAAATAACTGTATCTCTTTCATGTCTCCTGAGCTTCAGGAAGAGCTTGCTGTCTGCGACGATGATCTTCTTGCGGCCTTTCTTGAGGGCAAAGAGATAACATCTGCTGATATCAAAAACCTTATAAATAGTCGTAAGTGCTTTCCTGTTCTTTTTGGCTCAGCTCTCAAACTTGATGGAGTAAAAGAGCTACTGGATATCCTTGATGAGTACGCCATGGTCCATACTGACATACCAAGCGCAAAGTTAGCCCCAAACGCTAACAGTAATCTTGCAGCAAGCTCTGCTTCTATGCCCTTTGCTGCCAGAGTTTATAAGATAAGCCGCGATGCAACAGGAAACCGCCTGACACATATCAAGATTCTCTCTGGTTCTCTAAAAGTCCGAGATGTGATTCGAGGGGAAAAGATAGACCAGATAAGGCTTTACTCAGGAGATAAGTTTGAAGCGCTTCCTGAGGCAACTGCAGGCATGGTTGTTGCAATAAGCGGCCTTTCCACCACAAGAGCAGGTGAAGGCCTTGGAAGCCTGGAAGGCCAGGCCCAGGCTGAGGTCATACAGCCAATCCTCTCCTGCTCGCTGATTCTTCCAGAAGATGTAGACGCAATCTCCTTTTATAAGAAAATCAAGGTTCTGGAGGAGGAAGAGCCCATGCTCCTTCTGTCCATCCACGAAACTACAGGTGAGATCATGGTTCAGGTCATGGGGGATGTGCAAAAAGAAATCCTGCATCACCTTATCCTTACCCGCTTTGGAATCGAAGTAGGCTTTGGCCCCGGCCAGATTGTATATAAAGAAACTATTGCAGGCCCTGTGGAGGGTGTTGGCCACTTTGAACCTCTAAGGCACTATGCTGAGGTTCATCTTCTGTTAGAACCAACAGAGCCTGGAAGTGGTATCTCTTTTGACAACAAATGCAGCACTGACGAATTAAATCTCAACTGGCAGAGACTTATCCTGACTCATCTCCAGGAAAAGAAGCATGTCGGAGTACTGACTGGATCTGAGATTACAGATATGAGGATTACTCTTTTAACTGGACGTGCCCATGAAAAGCATACTGAAGGCGGTGACTTCAGACAGGCCACCTACAGAGCTGTTAGACAGGGACTCATGGAGGCTCAGTCCGTGCTTCTTGAGCCTGTTTTTGACTTTAGGATTGAGGTTCCACAGGAAAACGTTGGAAGAGTGTTGTCCGACATTCAGAAAATGAATGGCACTGTAGGACTTCCGGAGCTTGAAAATGGCAAATCAATTGTGACTGGAACAGTTCCTGCCGCCTGCATTTATGATTATGCCCAGGAACTTAAAAGTTTTACAAAGGGCGAGGGGGTGTTATCCACAAGTCTTAGTGGATATATGCCTTGCCACAATACTCAGGAGGTTCTTGAAGAAAAAAACTACTACCCCGAGCTTGATACTGCCAATCCTGCATCTTCTGTATTCTGCTCCCACGGAGCTGGAACAATTGTGCCCTGGGACCAAGTGCGCTCCCATATGCATCTTGATACAGGTTGGACCGCGGAAGGCGGAGTTGGTGCAAGGACTGACCTTGTGGATAACATTGATATGGAAGCCCTTAGGAAATTGCAGGCAAAGAGCACCAAAAAGACTACTGATGAGCGTAGTTTTGAGGAGATTGAGCGAGACCTTCGCTTTACGGAAAATGAGCTCAAGGATATATTTGAAAAGACTTATGGGACAATAAAACCAAGGTATGTTGAAACCGAGGAAGACAGACGCCGCTACGCAGCTCAGGACGCTCAGAGGGCGCGGGAAGCAGCAATTGCAGCTGGACTACTTGACCCTGATGAGGGTGCGCCAGATGTTTCTCTTTCTGCCAAAAAGCAAAACAGCAAAAAGGAGCAGCGCCTTGTAGAGCGCCAGAAGGAATATCTTCTGGTTGACGGCTACAATGTTATCTATGCCTCAGATGAATTAAAGGCGCTTGCAGCCCAGGATCTGAAGGCTGCAAGAGACTCTCTTGTTGATATACTTATAAACTTTCAGGGTTACAGAAAAGAGAATGTAATTCTTGTTTTTGATGCCTACAGAGTAAGAGGCGGCACAGAGCACATGGAGGATCATGCTGGGCTGACCGTAATCTACACCAAGGAAGCTGAAACTGCGGATCAGTACATAGAAAAAGCCGCTCACGAAATCGGCAAAAAGTACCGGGTAACCGTAGCCACATCGGATGCCATCGAACAGGTCATCGTCATGAGTGGTGGAGCCATCCGCCTCTCCGCCCGCGATTTCTGGGAAGAAATAAAGCGCACCTCCGCCATGATCAGGGAACACCTCTAACGCTCCGGAGCCCGAAGGCAGCTTTTTACTCACGCCAGTTCCCGTAGTGCTCGTCACTGACAAATGCAGATTTTCTTAGATGTTTCCGCAGTTTTTCTTTTAATGCGCATGCTGCAGCGTAAACTTGCAGGACGGAAAAGAACATTACAATAAAAAATGCCATAGCCCGCAATGCGGGCGTTACAAGAAATGGGGAATCAATTCTCTCAAGCTAGCTTGGAGAGATTGATTCCTCATTTCTTTATGGCGCAAGCGCCACATGGCATTTTCTTAGATAAGATAATTAGCCGTCCTGCTTCAGACAACGCTTCGCATGCGCAGGAAAAACTGCCATGGAAACATTAGAAAATCGCATTTGCCATCTAAGACTTGCATAGGAAACTGGACGCCTCGCAAGCGCTGCCCTGGTGCGAGTTTTGAACCGTAGAATTCTTATGCATCTTTCAAGAGCGGATGTGGGTGGTTATGAAGTTATCGTAGGATGGAAAAAGTGTGGACATGAGGTTTTTGTGGAAAAAGGTCATTGGCTCATGGTTTGGGAACACGTAGATCATTCTCCATATGTAGATTGCGATTGTGGCAAGAGCCGTTAAGATTAAGAGTGGGCGAAGGGCAACTAGGCTCTTTCCCTGGATATAGCGCCTAAAGACCACACTGATCAGTGCGATGAGCCAGAGGGGATATACAGGATTATAGAAAAAGGCCCTTATGGGATGGAGGGTAAAAAAGCTAAAGAAAGCCCTCGTCATTCCGCAGCCAGGGCATGGAAATCCACAAAATAAGACTACAGGGCAAAAACGGTGGAAAACTATGGTCATGATAGCCCAGGCGCCAAAGATAAGAGACAGTGGCACAAAGTTTTTCTTTAAATCCACAGATATTCTATTTAAGGTGCTTCTTAAAATATCTCCCATTCCAGCTAACTTCCTTTAATTTATGATTCCATATATTTTTGTGTAATATATAACTGCTTATTTTATCATTGCTTAAACGTTTACAAAAATATCACATTTCCGTATAATAGTCTATGTGGTATTTTTACTAACACATTATTTCTTTGAGGAGGGAATTTAATGGACACTAACAACATGAATCAGAACCAGAATCAGCAGCCTATTTACACACAGCCTGTAGGTCAGCCCGAGGTTGAGACTCCAGTATCTGTAGGGGATTGGGTACTCACAATTTTGCTTATGTGTATTCCATGTGTAAACATTATCATGCTCTTTGTATGGGCATTTGGAAGCAGCGCTCCCAAGTCTAAATCCAACTGGGCTAAGGCTCAGCTCATCTGGGTACTTATTGGTGTAGTATTTACAATCATTTTCTATGTTGTATTTGGTGCTGCGCTTCTTGCTCAGTATGGTGGATACTAATTCTAGCATTAGACAATTAGTCTCATATGCAGCATTTGTAAATTAAGGCAAAAATTCAATGTTTTTTATTTGTTGTTACCCTTTTTGCCTTATTTTGAGGTGTTTTTTCACCATCAAATTTAATAAAGTTACGAAATGTAAAAAGCTGTTACCCCTAATATTTCAAAAAGGGGTAACAGCTTTGTTATTATGCGTTGTGCTCAGCAAGATACTCGTTCAGGGCATCAATGATCTCTTCGCTGTCGATACCGTGAACAGCACATGCCTCAGCAAGTGACTCCATCTGAGATGCTGGGCAATGGATGCATCCCATTCCGCACTCCATAAGGAACTGTGCTGCAAGTGGATGCTTAACAATAATATCGCCAACAAGCATATCTGAAGTAACAAGCTCTCCTGAAGCAGCCTGATCCTTAACTTCTTCGCTCATATTACTATCCTCTCTTTCCTCTTCACTTCCAAAGAACAAATCTTTTAATGTTCCCATTCTCTTTCCCTATTCAACTATATGAGTATGAACTACTCTTTCAAGCAATTCAATATTAGATTGTGCAAAATTTATTCTACTATCATGTATTCGATAAATCAAGAGGCTATAACAATAAATCTTGCATAAAGTAACAATGATCAGCTAATTAAGCCTACATTTGCTCTAAACAACTTATACATTTCCTCAGGCCTTAAGAGTACTGCCTTCGAATGTATAAAGCCTTGAATCTCCAGTTCTCATGATCCTGATATCCTGATCATAGCCAGTTCCTGCAAAACTAGGATTAAGGGCAAAACCGTGGCTAATAAGTGAGGCACCTGTTGCGCATGCCTTCTGCTCTTCGCCATTCATAGGAACCATCTTGTCCATCACATTGTGGATAATTCCATCCTGCTTGACATGAACTGGAGCAACTGCATTAACAAGGCTTCCAAAGTCCTTGAGTCTAAGTGGAACCACGCGGTTTGTAATATTGTAGATTTCATCTGCATCAAGGCCAACACACTTAATCTTCCTATAGTCGTTATTGGGCCTGCTACCTTTTTCAACAGCAAAAGCCACTGCCTGTGACTTATCCTTACTAACGATCATATAGCCATAATCTGGAAGTCTGTAATAATCTCCAAACTGGAAGACCTTTCTCCACTTCTTGTAAAATTCTACCTGGTCAGATATCACTTTTTTATCTGAATCTGACATCTCACAGAGATTCAGCTCGTAGCCAAAGCAGCCTGGACAGGCCACTTCAAACCTTGTCTCAAGAGGAAGGCTGTTAAGTGTCTGATGGTTAGGAGTTGCAGAAACATGTGCCCCTACTGTGCTTGCAGGATAGCCATAGCTGTATCCTCTCTGAATATCAAGTCTGCAGAAAGCATCTGTATCATCGCTGCCCCAAATCTGTGGGAAGTAGGACAAAATACCAAGGTCAAACCTGTTGCCACCAGCAGAACATCCCTCAAAGAGTATTTCAGGAAAGCTCTCTGTAAGCTCCTTCATGATGCGATAAAGGCCAAGATAGTATCTATGCTGGAATTCTCCCTGTCTGTCTGCAGAAAGGTCCTTAGAGAACCTGTCTGAAAAGATCCTGTTCATATCCCACTTTACATAGGACACGTTTCCTGCGGAAAAGACCTTCTTCATAGCATCTATTACATAGTCCTGAACATCAGTCCTTGATAGATCAAGATTCATCTGATTACGTCCAGTAGAATGTGGTTTGCCAGGCACTGTCACAGCCCAGTCAGGATGCGCTCTATAAAGATCACTATCCTCATTGACCATCTCAGGCTCAACCCAGATACCAAACATCATACCAAGTTTATTTATCTTATCAGCGAGCTCCTTGATACCACCAGGAAGCTTTTTCTTGTTCTCGTACCAGTCTCCAAGGGATCTCTTGTCGTCATCACGCTGGCCAAACCAGCCATCATCCATTACAAAGAGCTCAATTCCACATTTCTTAGCCTCTTTGGCCAAGTATAAAAGAGAGTTCTGTGTAAAGTTAAAATATGCTGCCTCCCAGCTATTTATAAGGATTGGTCTCTCCTTATCTCTCCAGGAGCCTCTTACAATGTGCTTTCTCACAAAGTCCTGCATTCTGATGCTCATGCCGCGATAGCCTTCATCAGAGAAAGCCATAACAGCCTCTGGAGCCTCAAATTTACTGCCAGGAGTAAGAAGCCAGTTAAAACCTACTGGCTGAATTCCAGCCACAAATCTGCTCATATTCTTGCTGTTAGAAGAAAGAGCTTCGTAGTGGTTGCCACTATATACCAGGTTAAAACCAATACATTCGCCATGGTCTTCACCGGCATCAACATCACTAACAATAACAAAAGGATTAGATCTTGAGCCGGACTCTCCGGCAGCAAGTTCCTCACAAACAACCTTGCCGCCCGTACAAACTGAAGTGTGCATGCCCATTTCATCTGCCCATCTGCCATGGAAAGATGTAAGTTTAAGGGCTGGTGTATCAAAATCAATCTGTGTACTAAGAAGTCTCTCGACTCTGACATCTACGTCGCTATCATTATAAAGAGTAGCACTTCTTGTTATGACATCGCTGTCAGCAAAGACAGTATAGATAAGTTCAAGCCTTGTGCCATATCCAGAATCCTTGAGGATTACAATAAGTTCTTGTGTCTTATCAGTATTAGCGCCACTTTCTGAACCTGCAACAGCTAAAGCGCCCGAATCATCATAGGATGACGGAAGTGTCTCAAGTGCCTGCCTGCCATCAATTACTTTAAAGCTATCATATAAAAAGTCAGAGGTTGTATTTCCATCTGCGTAGGTAAGCTCTATAAGCGGTTCTCTGATATCTCCTTTTCCAAAAGAAGACATCTCAAGGCCCAGCATTTCAAGAAAAACTTCAGGATGCTCGGCAGAGTAATTATTCATATTACCGCCGCCAAATTTATGGCTTGGCCCTATAGCGTTTGTGATGCTAAGAAGCCCATCCTTGCCAAGCTTAAATGCCTCCTCAAGGTTGCCACTTTCAAGGGCTCTTTCATAAGCCTTTTCTGAAATTATTGATTTTCCAAAATGAATATGTTCAAGATGTCCTGAACCTGTTTTTCTAAAAAGATATGATGTATGCCTTGTCTGCAGCAAAAATAGATTTCCATCTGCATAAATCATTTATATAAACCCTCCAATAACATTAAACTCTCTATTAGGCCTTAATTCCATTGATAAGTACATTTATCATCATATTAAGTGACTCTTCGTAGCTATACTGAGAGTTAGCCAATTCTTCTGAACTTAGGAACTTCTCAATAGCTCCCTCTACCATAAGCTTTATAAGCTCTATAGGAACTCTTTTTATAAGTCCCTCATCCATAGCCTGATTAAGGAGCTTAACAGTTTCTCCCCAGTCACTTTCAACCTTCTCGGCTATCTTCATGTATACCTTAGGATACTTTTCTTTTAACTGATAAACTCTTCTGAAGTCAATGTTCTTGTAGTTATCAGGAAGGCAGACAATGAGCTTGGAAATTTTTTCTATAAGTCCCAGGGACTCATCTGCCAGTATTTCAGCCTCTTTCTTTTTTACAGCAGAAAAACCATAATCTACAGTTGCAAAGAAAAGTTCATCCTTGTCATCAAATTCTCTGTAAATTGTCTTCTTGCTGATATGAAGCTCCTTGGATATATCATCCATTGTAAACTTCATTCCCTTCTGGTTGAACTGGTCAATAACCGCGTCCATTATGATCTGTCTTGTCTCTTCCATGCATGCCCTCCTGTAGCTATTGCTATCTCAAACCATCATAAACTCTGTAAAAAGAACTCCAAAGCCGCCGCAAACTATCTGGCGACCAGCCTGTATACTTCATAAATCTTACGCAAGTACAGCCTTCAAGTATTCCCAAACATTAGCAGCAGACTTAACTGATAACTTCTCAGATGCTGAATGAATATCCTGCATATCAGGTCCAATTGAAATGCAGTCAAGATCATCTATCTTCTCACTTAAGATTCCGCACTCAAGTCCTGCGTGAATTGCCTGAAGAAGTGGCTTCTTGCCATACATCTTCTCATATACAGAAACCATGTGGTCACGAAGTTCTGAATGCTGTCTGTACTTCCAGCCTGGATACTGGCCGCTAACGGTAACTTCAGCTCCAAAGAGTTCTCCAATTGTAAGGAGTTTACCAATAAGTACATTCTTGGAACTCTCAACACTGCTACGAACAGACTGTTCAAGTGTTACGAGATTTCCCTCTGTCTTGATGATGCCAAGGTTAAGGGATGTCTCCACAAGTCCCTCTACCATAGCGCTCATAGCCTGCACTCCATCTGGCATGATACTGATCATCTTGGCAAGAGATTCTGTTGATGTAGCTGAAAATGCATCTACAGCCTCGTTTTCTGAAATCTTGTCAAAAGAAATATTGATGTTATCATCCTTGCCCTCAAGCTCGCCCTTAAGCTCTGCAAGAGTATTATTTACTATATTTCTGGCTTCATCCACTTTGTCATTAGCTACAACAAACTCAAGGCTTGCTGTTCCTGGAATTGCGTTATCTGCTACTCCCCCTCCAATGCTAACAAGATTAACTTTTATAGCCTTGGAAAGGTTATTTAGAAGCCTTCCAGCGATAATATTGGCATTTCCTCTGCCGCACTTTATCATCTCGCCTGAATGGCCGCCAAGAAGCCCTAAAATGCTTGCCTTGCATAAAGCTCCAGTCACTGACTCTTTTGCCATTGTGACCTTGGAGTAAACTCTTGCTCCACCAGCACAGCTTGTGATGAATACACCTTCCTCTTCGTTATCAATGTTGATCATCTTCTTGCCTTTGAGGCCTGAAAGGTCGATAGCAGCTGCGCCATACATTCCTGTCTCTTCATTGGTAGTGATAACAACCTCAAGTGGTGGATGAGGAATATCCTTGGAATCAAGAAGTGCCAGGCAATATGCTACTGCGATACCGTCATCGCCGCCAAGGCTGGTGCCCTCTGCCCATACATATTCGCCATCTGTTGTAACTCTAAGTCCCTCGGTCTTCATATCTATATCGCAGTCGTCATTCTTGACAGCTACCATATCCATGTGTCCCTGAAGGATAACTGGCTCTTTGTCCTCGTAGCCTGCTGTTCCAGGTGCCTTGATGATGACGTTGAGCTCGTTGTCCTGAGTAACCTCTAATCCTCTCTCTCTTGCAAAAGAAACAATGTGGTCGCTAATCTGCTGAAGATTGCCAGAGCCATGTGGTATATTGCAAAGCTCCTCAAATCTTGTAAATACTTCCCTAGGTTGTAAATTCTCAAGTGCCATGATCTCGCCTCCAAATATGTTCTACATTCTATCAAAACTAAAAATATTAATACTAGTTGATCTCGATAATAAATAATATCAAAAGGGGTATCAAATACTCGATACCCCTACATTTTATCCTATAAAAACTATTAATACAATAAAAGTTTCCAGAATAAATATCATTCTGGAAACTTTTTATATTCTTGTGAAAATCTATTAAGCGATCTTCTCTTTTGCAAGCTCTGCAAGTGTCTTGAATCCGTCTGGATCGTTAACTGCAAGCTCAGCGAGCATCTTTCTGTTGATGTCTACGCCAGCAAGCTTAAGACCATGCATCATGTTGCTGTATGAAAGGCCATTGATTCTAGCTGCAGCGTTGATACGTGTGATCCAAAGAGATCTCATGTCTCTCTTCTTCTGCTTACGACCAGCAAATGCTGATGTAAGTGCTCTCATAACTGACTGCTTAGCTACTCTGTACTGCTTTGATCTTGCTCCTCTGTAGCCCTTTGCAAGCTTTAATACTCTATTGTGCTTCTTCTTGGCATTTAATGCGCCTTTAACTCTTGCCATCTTAATATCCTCCTAAAATAATCAAATAATACTGGTACTTCTAAAACTAAAACGCGAACTAACTGACTACCTACGATTAAGCGTAAGGAAGAATGCTCTTCATAGCCTTTACATTAGTAGCGTCAACGAGTCCAGCATGTCTAAGATTTCTCTTTCTCTTTGTGGACTTCTTTGTTAAGATGTGGCGCTTATACGCTTTGTTTCTCATGAGCTTGCCTGTGCCTGTAACCTTGAATCTCTTGGCAGCAGCTCTCTTTGTCTTCATCTTTAACTGCATAACTGAATCCTCCTGTGAATCTAAATAATTTTCTCTGCTATATAGACCAGATTGCTCCAAACACTAAATGCAATCCATAAATAGCATATCTATTTCCAACCAATAAATTGGTGAAAATCAATTCTTCTTCTCTGTAAGGAACATTGTCATACTACGTCCCTCAACCTTAGGCTGCTTCTCAATAGAAGCTACATCGTTAAGTGCCTCAGCAAAGTCTGTAAGGATGTGAACGCTGGCACCCATATGAGCCATCTCACGACCGCGGAAACGAAGTGTAACCTTAACGCGGTTTCCCTTCTCAAGGAACTTTCTGGCAGCATTGACCTTAGTATTCAGATCGTTAGTATCAATGTTAGGTGAAAGTCTGATCTCTTTGATCTCAACAGTCTTCTGTTTCTTCTTGGCTTCCTTCTCCTTGCGAAGCTGCTCATACTTGAACTTGCCGTAATCAACAACTCTGCAAACAGGTGGCTTAGCTGTAGGAGCGATCATAACAAGATCTACACCCTCATCATCTGCAACCTTTCTAGCATCCTGGATAGACATTACTCCGAGCTGCTCTCCGTCGATACCGATAACCCTTACCTCTTTGGCTCTGATCTGATCGTTAATAAATAATTCGCTAATGGCCTTATACCTCCAATAATACGTATGCACTCAGTGCATAAAAAAAGTGGACACATCGCAATGTATCCACCTGAAATCAAATCAAACACAAATAGAAATTTGTATCTAAAAGATATTAACGCCTGCTAGCTAAGCCGCAGGGTGAGAGCGGATACTCTGCTTTGTTTTCAAATACTGACATAATATAACACAATTACAAGTATAATGTCAACACTTATTTCTTTTTCCTGTAAAATAATCAAGCAAATTGCGCGGACCAAGGCTCATAAGTCCTGAAGTCTCATCATGAAAATAGAATATTCGTCATTCTGATAATCAAGATCAGGTGAATTCTCTCCACCACCATTAGTACTGCGCTTTATCTCAGCGTAGAACTCCTCACCCTGATTGACTATATCCATCACGGTCATAGGAAGGCCCTTGTCAGTAGCTATCTTGCAAAAATCTGCTATAGGATTGTCTGATTCTCTGGTTCTAATAAGAGCCTCCTTAAGCTTTGGATTCTCTTTTGCCATATCAAGAAGTTTATCCAGCTTATCTGTTATCATCATAGCACGCCTCCTATATATACTTCTTTACCACAAATTCTTACTGACAGCAAGATTTTTTGGATCAATCCATTCCAAACAAAAATGCAAGTGCCGAAAATATAATCGGTATAAGACATACTAGTTTTTTCTTATTATCCGAGTGTATTCCTTTTGTAATGCTTTTTTCTCAAAAGAGGTATAACCCTTAGCATTAATATCCCTTATAGCAAACAAAAATGAATAGTTCTCATCAAGTGCCTGATTTACTGTTTCATAGAGCTGTGTTGATTCTTTGAGGGCATCTATCTGTTCATTGTATTTTGCTCTATTGCTCATATAAATCGCGCTGTTCACAGCTTTTCCTATAGTTCCTATCCTGGGAATCGTATCATCATTAACTCTTTTACTATTCAGGCTAAATGTATAAACATGTCCGTCTCTGACAGCTAAAAAACCATGTATACAAAGACTTCGCATATAATTCCCACCAGCAAAAAATGCAAATCCTACAAAGAATGCAACCGTAGCAGCTATGAGCATCACTATACCTCCATCAGTAAGGCTTCCTCTGCTAGTCGTAAAAAGCTTTATGTTGAGGATCATATAAAGTGTCGGTAAAACAGCCATCGCAGCGCCAAACACCATTTCTATGTAGGCTATAGGCATAACCCTGTCAAATAATAATATTTTTAATTTATTGTTTCCCATATCTTGCATAAGTAAATATTTCTCCTTATTAAATAGTCTACACAATATACAAACATCCCAAGAATATTGCTGCAAAAAAGATTTGCTTTTTAAAAAGAAAATTGCCTGCCGCAAAAGCAGCAAGCAACAAAAACTATCTGTTTCTAATGTTTGACAATGGCCTGAAAATGGTCATTCTACCTGTCCAGCCTACAATTCTGGTCAGTATCACGCCTAGGAGAACTCCGCAGCTGTCAATCATCACATCTCTCTTCTGAGGGCTGCGTCCTACGGTAAAAGATTGATGGAATTCATCAAGGCCTGCAAAGGCGACGCAGAAACCTCCTGCAAAGAACACAAGCCATAGCCCTCTTACGCCAAATACGTAGAGAGGAAAAGCTACTGAAACCGCCAACAAAAAGTACTCTGTAAAGTGGGCCGTTTTCCTGATGTAAAACTGGGATTTTTCAGACAACTGACTGATTTTCTCGCTGCTCCAGCCCTTGTCAAAAACTTCATTGGCTACAGTAAATGCCTTGACGCCTACCTGATAGCTGAGCTGAGAGCTGGTGGCTCCGTCCTGCTCTGAAAATGAGAATATCAGGATCATCATTATGATTGCGGGCACAAATGACAGTGGCTTTAATACAAACCGCAATGTTTGCTTTATATACATCCAAAAATATTTCATAACCTACAATTACTCATTACTGTTTTCTATAATTTTGTATTTCCTTACTTCTTTATTTATTCTTTTCTATGCTGTTTTTTTCAGTTTCTCTATTTTTTCCAGTTTTGTTTCTAGACTTATTCTTATCCTTCGACTTTGTTTTTCCCTTGGATACTGGCCTTTCCTTGGCTGCCGCAGGATTTTTGCCACCCTTTTTTGTAGTCTTCTTGGCAACACTGTAGCCGAACTTTCCAAGTTTCTCGCCCAGCATAAAGTATTCGCCGTGGGAATAAGCTACAAGTTTGGCCTTGCCAAGGTCGAGTCTTCCCTTGTCGTCAAGGAGCTTATCATCCACAGAGACAGAAACCACTTCAGCTATGAACATGTCGTGGGTTCCAAGTTCTACAACCTGCTTAACCTTGCACTCTATGTTAACAGGGGACTCTTCGATCCCGGGAGCAGAGATTTTCTGAGACTTAAGTGGAGTCAGCTTCATCTCTTTAAACTTGTCTAAGTCGCGACCAGACTTTACTCCGCACCAGTCCGCTGCATAGGCAAGTTTCTTGCTGGTAAGGTTCACCACAAACTCACCTGTATCCCTGATGATATCGTGAGAAAATCTCTCCTTGCGGACAGATATAGAAAGCATGGCAGGATCACTACAAATAGTGCCTGCCCATGCTACAGTTATTATGTTTGGAGTCTCGCCCTCTCTGCCGCAGCTCACCATTACTGGTGGAACCGGATAGAGCATATTGCCAGGGCGCCATACCTCTTTTGCCATATCTAATAAAACCTCTTATTATAGCTCTTTTACAGCCTCTTCCATCTCAGAAATTGCCTCGCCAAATACAGCAAGAGCAGAATCAATAGGAGCCTTGGTTGTAAGATCAACACCTGCAATCTTAAGAAGGCTTACAGGATCCTGTGTGCATCCGCTTGATAAGAACTTCTTGTACTGCTCAACTGCAGGAGTACCCTCTTTAAGGATTCTGTCTGCAATAGCAACAGCAGCTGCAAAGCTTGTAGCGTACTGATATACATAGAAGTTGTAGTAGAAGTGAGGAATTCTGCACCACTCCCAGCCAATCTGAGGGTCAGAGATCATATCTTTTCCGAAGTAATCCTTGTTAAGGTTAAGATATACATCGTAAAGAGCCTCTGCTGTAAGTGGAGTTCCAGCCTCAGCCATCTCGCAGGTCTTTCTCTCAAACTCTTCGAACATAGTCTGGCGGAACATTGTTCCCTTGAAGCTGTCAAGGAAGTGATTGATGATAAATGCCTTCTCTTTAGCATCCTGTACGTGATCCTTCATGTAGTGATAAAGAAGAACCTCATTAGTTGTGGATGCAACCTCAGCTACGAAGATCTTATAATTTGCATCAAGAATGTTCTGTGTCTTGTTAGAATACCAGGTGTGCATTGAGTGTCCCATCTCGTGAACAAGAGTGAACACATCATCAAGAGTATCGTTATAGTTAAGGAGCATGTAAGGGTGTACATCGTAGGTACCGCCTGAATATGCGCCGCCTCTCTTACCTTCATTCTCAACAACGTCGATCCATCTGTTGTCATAAGCCTCTTTTACCACCTTGAGATAGTCATCGCCAAGAGGTGCAAGTGCCTTTAAAGAGAGCTCTTTGGCCTCCTCATAGGAAACCTTCATATCAAAGTCAGGGAGCATTCCAACGTATACGTCGTACATGTGGAGCTCGTCAACACCAAGGAGCTTCTTACGAAGTGTTACGTATCTGTGCATCTTGTCCATGTTGTCGTGGATTGACTCAAACAAGCTGTCGCAAACAGCAGGAGAAACGTCGTTGCCATCAACTGCTGCCTCGAAAGCAGAATTGTACTTACGAGCCTTGGACTCGAAGATACGGCCCTTAACTTCTCCATCGTACATGGCAGCCCATGTGTTGCTGAATTCCTGGTATCTGCCGTAGAAAGCCTCGAAGGCATTCTTTCTAAGCTCTCTGTCCTTGGACATCTGAACTGGTACGAATCTTCCGTTTGAAAGAGATACCTCTTCGCCCTTTGAATCCTTGACTGAAGGGAACTTAAGGTCGGCGTTTGAAAGCATTCCGTAAGCCTTCTGTGAAGCACCCTGAACCTCAGATGCGCTGGCAAGAAGCTCTTCCATCTCGCCTGAGAGCATGTGATTCTTAAGTCTTCTGATCTCTTTTATCACTCTCTTATACTTGGCAAGGCCCTCGCACTCAGCGTAGAACTTATCAAGCTGGTCATCTGTAAGCTGAAGGATCTCAGGATTGATGTAAGCTGTCTTCTCAGAAGCGCCCACAATTGCTGACATTGCACGCTGCTGAAGTGACTGATACTTGGAATTAGCTGTATCCTGATCTTCTCTCATATGAGCATAGCCGTAAACATTGTCTGTTACGTGCTCAAGTTCCTCATAAAGAACGAACATGTCAAAAAGAGTCTGTGCGCTCTCTGAAAGTTTTCCTTTATATGAAGCAATCTTATCTGAAATCTCTGATATTCTGTTAAAATCAGCCTCCCACTTGGACTCATCGGCATAGATGTCCTCTAGTCTCCAGGTAAGTTCAACTGCGACTTCGTCACGTTTTGGTAATCTGTCCTGCATAAATAAACCTCTCTTATATGTTATTTGCCATTTACCGCCTGGATTTGGCCTTTTCGTCCCATCAGGGCAAAATCCGGCGGATATCTCCATCTCCTACAATAACTGGCATAAGCCTTGAGCCCTTTACTCCAAGCTCAGAAAGCTCATTGTCAATTTTCTTTTCAGAAAAGTCGTAGGTGTTTAAAAAGACGCTTTCCATGCCATTTTTAAAGGCTACACCCACGTCGCTGAAAATATCATTTCCTATCATAACACACTTCTCATAAGATAGGCTGTTTTTTGTTAGAAGACGCTGTAAAAATTCTTTCTGTGGCTTTTTTATGCCCTGATCTGAGGATATGAATATGTCATCGAAGTAGTCTGTAAGTCCTGAATCCGAAAGCTCTTTTTCCGTAAATACTCTCTGGGCATTTGACAAAAGATATATGCCCTTACCCATTTTCTTTAATTTATCAAGAGTTTCTGTGACTCCCTCGTATACCACAAGCTTATCTCTAGAGGCTTCTCTGAAAAATATGCAGAGGGCGCGGATTTGATTATTACTGCAGTCCTCGTGCACCAGTCTTACCCAAACCTTTTCAATCCTGATCTCAGGGAACTCGACTCCGCTTTCTTTTGCCAGGTTCTTCTCTTCCTCAGCGCAGATTTCAAGATATCTCTGCCTGAGAGCCTTTGGGGTATATTCTACTGCGAAGTTTGCTTTCAGGTAGTCCGTCATCTTCTCCCAAAGGGTAGGATCCTCCTCATCGGTGTGGATATCGATGAGGGTTCCATATAAATCAAAAATGTAATTTTCGTACTCTTTCATAACGTTTCTCCTCAACTATTTACAGTCTGACTCTATGGCCTGTATTCTGGCTGCTTTATACTTCATTTGACTACAACTATGCCATAGGATGGAATTGAAAGCTGAGTTCCGCTCAGGGAGCTGGTTTCATCGCCAACATTTAGCTGGTAGGCAAGCTCTGGGTTTGTTCCTGTGCCGCTCCACTTGGAGAGGTCGATGGTCTTGGTCTCGTCAGAGTTATTTATGAGGATCAAAAGAGCTGCCTCTCCATACAATGGATCTTTTGCCCCAAGTACTGTATGCACACTTCCATCCATCCCTATGTTCTCGCCGCTTTCATTGAATACAATATAATCATTTGAATCGGAGGAGAGGCCGGAATTTCTATATCGCACAAAGGCTCCAACCTTATCCTCTGCCAAAACGTCAATTGGCTGAGTCTTGCCTCTTGCTATAACAGGGAATGTATTGCGCAGGCGGATTGCCTTTTTGTAATAGTTGTAAACAGAGTCACTATCTGCCATCTGAGCATCAAGGCCCTGACAAGTTATTTCAAAATTGTCCATATCTTTTGGGCCCTGGCACATTCCGGCAGGACCAGCTATAGCCTTTTCTTTTTCAGATAAAGAGCTGACATCATACTCTTGTGACTTCTCATTTGTCCACTGCATGGGCGCGCGCTTGTTCTCGTCCTTGCCAGAGCCGTTCATGCCAAGTTCTTCGCCGTAGTATATGAAGGCATTGCCGCCCATAAGGAGATTCAGCGCCCCAGCCATCTTTATCTTTTCCTTGGAGCCTCTTCCAACGTAGTAGCCGGCAGATCTTGCCATATCATGATTTGTATAAAATGGCGCATCGATGTAGTTTTCATTGTTATCGGCAAAAGAGCTCTCGGCATCAGCCATGGCCTGTATAAAGCTCTGAGGAGACTTCTTGCCCCTTGCCACAGATGCGATCAGGCCTTCACTTCCAGAGAAGTTAAAGTCAAAAAAGCTGTCTATTCCGCTCTTGTAGTACTCAGAATAGGTAGAAATATTGGTCCAGGCCTCAGCAACTATATATGCGTCCGCATTCTGAGCCTTTATGGTATCGTTAAGCCAGGTCATGAACTCGATATTCTTGGTATCGTTATCCGTGTAATAGGAAGTAACAGCATCAAGCCTGAAGCCGTCCACGCCCTTTTCAAGCCAAAAGTCTGTGATCTTGGCAATTTCCTCTTTTACCATATCGTTGTCAAGGTTAAGGTCAGGCATTCCAGACCAGAAGCGGGCTTCGTAGTACCAATTTGTTCCAGCGAGCTTCTCAAAGCCTGTCTGCTGCTCATTGGTGAAATTGTAATAATATAAATATGGGCATTTTTCCTGGACTTCCGGCACTGGCGCCATAGTTTCTCTGTCTGTGTAAATTGTCTGGAGATCAGGATTATCCCTCAGAAACTGCGCAGCTTCCTTGAACCATGGATGCTGGCTGGAAGTGTGATTTAAGACCGTATCAATTATGACCTTCACACCCCTCTCGTGGCATTTTGCCAAAAGAGCTTCAAAGTCCTCCATTGTCCCATATTCAGTGTCAATTGCCATATAATCTGTGACATCATATTTATGGTAAGTTGGTGAAGGTGAAATTGGCATAAGCCAGATTTCATTGCAGCCAAGATCAGTATCTGTGCTGTCATCCCCATCGTTAATATAATCAAGCTTGTCAGCTACACCCTTGAGGTCTCCGATTCCATCCCCGTCACTATCGTAGAAGGAATATACGAAGATTTCATAGGTGGTGCGATACTTGTCATCGAGGATGTTGATGGGAGGAAGGGTTTCTGAGTTATTTAAACTTGCTGGATTTCCCTCACCATCTGTGGTGGTTGTGGACGCAACCTGATCTGTGGACTCTGACTTGTCTGTAGGCTCTGCAACGTTCTCATCTGTTATTGATGTCTGCGCCTCTGTTTCATCAGATGCTGCCTTCTGCCCGCAGGCTGTCATTGTCATCGTAAGCGCTGTTACAGCAGCTACTGTCTTTATAGTTTTATTCCAAAAATTCTTCCTGATCATACTTCCTCCACGTATCAAAGAAAACTTCAATATTACTTGTTTCTCTTGTATCATTTTCTTACGAAACCCGCAGCGAGTGCGGGTTTCTATTTGAAGTTACCAAAATGCATGCATATTTGCAGTTTTGCAGTCTTTCTGTAACTGTCATTAAGCAATCTCAGTGTAGCACATCGCCTCAAAAAAGAAAACGTTTTCCAATATTCACAGCTCTACTCTTGTTCCCGAAGCACGATTAATCAATCATTAAAATACTATAAAAAATTCCTTTACAACCCTATATCACTATGCTATACTAACTTTCGTCGGTGCATGAGGCCGATATCAACTGAATAAAGGGGAATCATACAATGGCTAGTATGCCGGTCTCCAAAACCGCTCATGCGGGTTCGAATCCTGCTTCCCCTGCTATTTTAAAACCTGAAAACAATTTGTTTTCAGGTTTTTTTGTTTTAGTCCCAGTTCTAGTTAGACCCCCTCGATGTAGGTGCATCGAGGGGGTCTAAATTTAAGTATTATGGCAATTCAATTTCCACTACTTCAGCGTTTTCGTAGTCGCTGGTTCTTATGAAGAGAGATCTGATTTCTGAAGTATCTATGATTCTCTGGAAGCAGGATGATGATGCGCCTTTTTTCATTGAATCATCTGTGAAATATGATGAGCCTCCATTTGATAGGTACATGTAATTGGAGCCATCCTTAAGGCCAAGTCCTGAAAACATAGGAATTCCGTTACAATCTTCAATCTGCTGAAGGCTTCCATCTATTTTGTAATTAACAATAATTGAGATAGGTGTTACTTCAATAGTTTCAATGGTGCACTCTGTTCCAGGAACAGCCTTGTTAACCTCAATTGTCTTGGCGTTGCTGACTGTAGGAAGATTCATATCAAAGTTCCATTTGCCCACCACGGAAGGAACAAACTCACATTTATCTGCATATATGCCCAGCTCCTGGAACTCTACATGAAGAGTTTTTCCAAGCAAAGTATCTGATGCATCCGCTGTAGAGATCATTAGATTATACTCAAGGTCACCATTCTCATCCACATAACGGAGCTTTAGCTCTCCATTTTCTGTAAATTCCATAGGAGAGCCATCTTCATATACTGCCATGCCCTCTTCATTTGGATAAGTTCCATCAAAAAAGCTACTTGTACCATTTATATAATAAGACTCCTCACCAGAAGCATCTGTTAGATTATAAGTAAGCTCAGCACCAGGTTCTTCCATTTCGTTTACATTAAGGCCTTGAACCTTAAATGAAATAAATGCGTAGTGAGAATCAGCAATTACAGTCTCAGGAGCAATTGAAACACCCTGATCTGTGACCTGATAGGAAGAATAATCTGTTTTCTCGGGGTAAACAACTGCCTGTCCCTGTTCAGTCAGAGTCTGTTGCTGCTGGCTTGTAGATCTGACAATTCCATTCATTCCTCGTCCCCAAAAATGATGGATTGCCGCTGCGGCAGTAACTGTGGCTGCTGCAAACAAGGCAATGCCTATGCATGCTGCCAGAGGAAAGCTCTTTTTGATATGAACAATAGTTCCGCTATTAGAATTATTATATGTATTTGCTATTATCTTATCGTCAATGCCGTTCATTGCCTGTAATAAGTCTTCTGCTCTCATGATGCTAAATACCCCTCCTTTACCAATCTGCCCTGCAATTTCTTACGAAGTCTGCTAAGTGTAACGGTAACATTATGCCTGGTCATTCCATATTTTCTTGCGATGCTAGAAATATCTTCAGCATAGAAATATCTGCTTGTAAAAATGTATGCATCCCTTTGTCCGAGTTCATTTACAAATGCCCTGATTATATTAGATAATTCGTTTCGCAGCACGGAATGCTCAACGTCGTTGTTATCAGGAATGCATTCATCAAGCTCTTCTAATATTTCATTAACAACTCCGCCGCCCCGCCTTACTCTTTTACTTGCGTAGAACATATTTAGTGCCAGATCTCTGGCAATCTTCCCAATAAATGCCCTTAGGATCAATGGTTTTGCTGGAGGAATTCTTTTCCACATTTTCATATATGTGTCGTCAAGACATTCCTCAATGTCCTGAGCATTTTGCAATATGTTCTTAACTATTGTTTTGCAGTATTTCCCGTATTTTAAGTTTGTTTCCTCTATAGCTCTTTCATCCCGCATAAAATACAGGTTTATTATGTCTTCGTCTTTCATACGTGCTCCCTTCTTGGTTTTTGTAAGCGCCTTACACCTATATAGCCAAGAAATGATTAAAAAAGTCACATCATAAATGCAATTTTTTATTATACCGCTAAAATGGAATCGAAAAAGACTCCACCAAGATGTTTCAAGCATCCTGATGGAGTCCTTTTATTCTTTCCGTGAATTCTTTTTACTTATTTATCCCACTTTGTGTGAGCGCCCTTTACTTCTGGGAGCTGTTCAAGGTTTGAGCAGATAGTCTCAAGCTGCTCATATGAGCCGTCCTCAACTGTGAATATGAAGAAGCCTTCGTAAGGGCGTGCCTTATAGCTTGCGTCTGAAACGCTTTCTACTGAAGCTACAGCGCTGCTGATATCAACATTCTCATCGTTAAATTCAACAACGAACTCATTCTCTGTCTCAAGCTCAATCTGAGCCTCTACAAAATTACTTCCACAACCTGTAAGTAAGAAGCTTCCTATAAATACTGATGCAACAAGAAGTTTAATGTTTTTCATAAATATTATCTCCGTCTAAACAAATTCTAAAAAAATTATTAACTGTTTCCGATGGGGGACAATATATCAAATACTTTTTTACTTGTAAATAGATAATTTAAAAAAACAAAAATTCACTTATGGCAGGAAAAAATGAAACAAAAAGCCTTCCAGGATTCATGGGATTAGGGAGCAATTTACCAAGAAGAATTGTGCACTACGGAAACTAAAATTTTTCTGGCAGTTTACTATGGCAGGCATTAGCAAATCAATTTTATACGATTATCTTTCATAAAATCCTTGACATTTTGTTAGCCGTATGTAACAATCCTTGTTAGTTTTTGCTAACAAGTTAATAAAGGAGGAATGACATGAAAAGAAAAATTTTATCAGTACTTACAGCGCTTGTAATGACAGCAAGCGTTACAGCATGTGGAGCATCTTCTTCCACTGTAGAAAACATAGATGAGGCATCAATCTCTTCAGAGAACGCATCAGCTGAGGTTACTAACTCAGAAGCTACAAATAGTGATACCGCCGATGTTTCTTTTCCCTTAACTATTGAGCATGCTCTTGGCTCAGTAACAATTGAGGACAAGCCAGAGAATGTGGTAGCAATTGCCTGGGGTAATCCTGATGTGCCTCTAGCACTTGGAATTGTTCCTGCTGGTGTATCAGAGGCAAACTTTGGACCAGTTGACGAGAACGGACTTCTGGCATGGACAGCCAAGGGCTTTGCTGATCTTGGAGTAGAGAATCCTAATGTATTTGATGATACAGATGGATGGGACTACGAAGCTATTGCAGATTGCAATCCTGATGTTATCCTTGCAGCTTATTCAGGACTTAGCCAGGAAGATTACGACAGACTCTCTGAGATTGCTCCAGTAGTTGCATATCCTAGTGTTGCCTGGGCTACAACATGGCAGGAAGAGACAGTTAATGACGCTGCTGCCCTTGGCCTTGAAGCAGAAGGAAAAGCTCTTGTTGAAAATACAGAAAAGCTTATCCAGGAAAAGCTAAGCGCTTACCCTGATCTTGCAGGCAAGAAGGTTGGATTCTTCTGGCTTAGCGAGGATGACCTTGGTTCTTTCTATATTTATACAAACAATGATCCAAGAGCTGCTTTCCTTGGAGATCTCGGTCTTGAGACACCTGAAAGCGTACTTAATCTCATAGAGGATGAGGATGCTTTCTATGTAACAGTAAGTGCTGAGAACGCAGACCTTTTAGATGATGTGGATATCATCATTACCTATGGCCAGGAGTCACTTATAACTGCAATGCAGAATGATGGAAGATTCTCAAAGATTCCTGCAGTTAACAACGGAGCCTTCGTATTACTTGATTCAAATGATGTTCTTGCAGCAGCAAGCACACCAACTATTCTTTCCATACCTTATTGCATTGATGATTATCTGAAAGCGTTAAATGATGCAGCAGAAAAGATACAGTAAATCAAAAATCTTAATATTTTTAGTCATAGAACTAATCATTGTCATACTGAGCGTTCTATTCTCTATTGCTTATGGCAGTAAGAATATTCCGCTAAAAGATGTGGCGCATTACCTTTTAACCATTGGAAAAAGCAGTGACTCTTTTGAGGCGGCAGTTATATACGCCAGGATACCAAGGACTGTCTTTGGCATTCTTGCAGGTTCTGCCCTTGGAATATCAGGAGCACTTATGCAGGCCATCACAAGAAATCCTGTTGCTGATCCAAGTATTCTTGGAGTAAACACAGGGGCTTCTCTTATGGTTGTTATTGGAATTGCTTACCTTAATATTTCATCAGGCCTTGGCCTTATCGGTCTTTCTTTTGCAGGAGCCATACTGACCGCCCTGTTCGTCTATGGAATAGCTTCCTACGGATTTGGTGGTGCAAGTTCCCTTAAGCTTGCCTTGTCGGGAGCTGCCGTCAGCACTGCCCTTGGAGCCCTGGTCAACACTATAATGCTCCCAGACTCACAGGTCATGAAGGAATTTCGTTTCTGGCAGGTTGGAAGTATCGGCGGTGCTACCTGGAGTGACATAAAGCTTGTGGTGCCATTTGTCATTGTGGGAATAGGTATGTCTTTTATCATGGCATCTCCCCTAAATGCAATGGCTCTTGGAGATGAAATGGCTGTATCCCTTGGCGTCAAGGTAGGCTTAGTCAGGGCTTTTTCTGCACTAGCCGGAGTTATGCTCTGTGCCGTGATCACAGCAATTGCAGGTCCTATCGGCTTTGTGGGCCTGATGCTCCCCCACCTTATAAGGCAGCTCCTTGATAACGACATGAGGCTCATAATCCCCTTTTCAGCCCTTGGCGGTGCAGGACTGCTTGTCATTTCTGACGTTTTGGGAAGAGTCCTTGGACGCCCTGGGGAACTGGAAGTTGGAATTATAACTGCTATTTTAGGAGCGCCAGTATTTATCTGGATCGTGTGGAAAAGTAAAGCAAAGAGTATGTGAGAAATACTATCAAATGAACAATACAGAAAGATATATCAAGAAAATATATAAGAAATCATACTACCAGAACCTTTTTTGTGCAGGAGTTCTGCTACTTGTCATAGTAGTTCTAGGAATCCTTATGATGACTCTTGGAAACACAAACTACTCCCTCTTAGAGGTGATAAAGGTTCTTGGCAGTAAGGACACATCTGGTGCGGCCTACACCATAAAGACCTTAAGGCTACCCAAGCTGATAGTTGGAGGCCTTGCCGGTTTTTCTTTTGGAATTGCAGGTCATACCTTTCAGAGCCTTCTTAGGAACCCTCTGGCAAGTCCAGACATTATAGGAGTTACATCAGGTTCCTCTGCGGCTGCTGTCTTTTGCATTCTGATCCTTGGTATCAGCGGGCCTTTCGTATCAGTCTTTTCAATAGCGGCAGGTCTTTTGATCACAGCAATGATATTTGTGCTCTCAGGTAGAGGTAATGCCTTTGGAACCAAGATGATTCTCATAGGTATAGGAATGCAGGCGGCTTTAAATGCACTCATTTCCTGGATGCTGCTTGTTGGTTCAGAATATGATGTTGGAACAGCACTCAGATGGCTAAGAGGAAGTCTTAACTCTGTTACAGTTTCAGACATTCCAATGATCCTTGTGACTACCATTATCTGCGGAGGACTACTTATTATCTGTAACAGATACCTCAGGATCATGCAGCTTGGGGATGAATATGCTACAGCTCTTGGCGCTCCTTTAAATCTTGTCAGGATCTGCTGCATGGTATGTGCTCTTTTCCTAACCGCTGTCGCAACCGCAGCAACAGGGCCTATCGCGTCCATAGCTTTTTTGTCTGGCCCAATTGCAGTAAGGCTTACCAGAAATGGCAAGAATGCCCTGATAGTTGCAGGTTTTATTGGAACAATCCTTGTATATGCTGCAGAGCTTGCTTCCAAGAACCTATTTTCAACCAAGTACCCGGTAGGAGTTGTCACAGGAATCCTCGGAGCACCGTATTTGCTGCTGCTCCTGCTGCGCCTTAACAAGAAGGGAGAAAAGATATAATGAATTTTTCTGCTGAAAATATATCTGTCGGTTACGAAGACAGAACAATAATAAATGACCTTGATATTTCAATTCCAGAGGGAAAGTTTAGCGTTATCATAGGCCCCAACGGATGTGGAAAGTCAACTCTTTTAAAGAGCTTTGCAAGACTCCTAAAGCCCCAGAAGGGAAACATTATGCTGGATGGCAAGTCAATTTATGAGATCCCTACTCTCTGCCTTGCCCGTCAGATCGGACTTCTCCCTCAGTCACCACTTGTTCCAGGCAGCATTACTGTGGCTGACCTTGTTTCAAGAGGGCGCTTTCCATATCAGAACTTTTTAGGCCAGCTTACAAAAGCTGACTACAGTGCCATATCAGCGGCCATGGAAGCCATGGGAATTTTAGACCTTGCAGATAAGCCTGTTGAATCTCTTTCAGGAGGACAGCGCCAGAGAGTATGGATCGCGCTGGTACTTGCTCAGGATACAGATATACTGCTTCTTGATGAGCCTACAACTTATCTTGATATCGCTTATCAGGTGGAAATTCTTGATTGTCTTGAGAGACTTAATCAGATAAAGAAAACGACGATTGTTGCTATCTTGCATGATATCAACCTGTCTATCAGATATGCAGATCACATTTTTGCCATGAAGGACGGAAAACTCATAGCAGAAGGTGCTCCAAGGGATATTATCACTCAGGATCTCATGAAAAAGATATACGGTCTGGACTGTTCTATAATCACAGACCCTGAGACTTTAGAACCTTATATTATCCCCAGGAGCAGCGTTATCAAAGTTGCCTGCTGATCAAACCTTTTCAGGTTCTGGATAAGAAACACCAAAGGTTTCTACAGTAACTGTTTTCATAACCTGATCATTTACAGGACGGTCACTCCAGTCAGTGTCTGTCTCTGCAATCTTGTTTACAACTTCCATACCCTCTATAACTTTACCAAAGGCTGCGTAATCTCCATCGAGATGAGGAGCCTTTTTGTGCATGATAAAGAACTGAGAGCCTGCTGAATCAGGGATGTTGGTTCTAGCCATAGAAAGAACTCCCTCAGTGTGCATGAGGTCATTCTTGAAGCCATTTGATGAAAACTCACCCTTGATCTCGTAGCCTGGGCCGCCCATTCCTGTGCCTTCTGGATCTCCGCCCTGGAGCATAAAACCTCTGATAACTCTGTGGAAAATAAGTCCATCATAGAAATTCTTGTTGATAAGTGAAATAAAGTTATTAACTGTGTTTGGCGCGATTTCTGGATAAAGCTCAGCCTTTATAACATCGCCGTTTTCCATTGTAAATGTAACTACTGGGTTCTGTGCCATTATAATTCCTCCTTAGAAAAGACCGTTTTTGAAGTCAGTTCATTATAGCATATCTTGGAAGTCATTATTTTAGTTTTATTTAATATCATTCATGCTTCTGTCAGGGGCCCATGATATTTGAACTGAAGTCGGCGAAAAGCGCGCCGCTATTGATGTGACTGATGCACAAATCAATAATTCCAATTCTTTGCATCACCTAACCTTGACCTAGTAATGCAAAATAAGCTAATTCACTACTCTTGCATCATTCTCTAGCGCTTGAGTAATGCACAGATCAATAATTCTAGTTCTTTGCATCACTTATACTTGACCTAATAATGCAAAACAAGTTAAATCACCACTCTTGCATCATTCTCTAGCGCTTGAGTAATGCACAGATCAATAATTCTAGTTCTTTGCATCACTTATACTTGACCTAATAATGCAAAACAAGTTAAATCACCACTCTTGCATCATTCCCTAAAGCTCGAGTAATGCACAAATCAATAATTCTAGTTCTTTGCATCACTTAATCAAGCGGAGCGTTTTTTATGATATGATTTCGGAGAAATTTCATCATAAAAAGAACCGGCGCAGAATTACTGCACCGGCTCCCATTATTTAGTCTGTAATTACTATCTGCAAACTTATCAGTTTAAAGAATATTCAAAAGAACTTCCTACCTGGCCAACGCCGATAGAACCGAATTCTACGCTTGATCCGTTTGCGATATGAGCGTTCCAGTCAACTGGTGTGATCACATAGTAGTCACCATCAGTCTTAACATTTACGTTCCATGAAGAATCGATGTTGATCTGATTCTTGTTGACCTTAAGTGTCCAGCTATTAACATCACTTCCTGTGCTGTTAACGATCTTGTAAGCTACCTGATATCCTGACCCCCAGCTGTTGATAGAGTATTCAAGCTCAAGTCCTGAAGCAACAGGAGTTGGTTCTGGCTGTGGTTCTGGATCTGTCTGACCCTGATTAGGATCTTCCTGCTGGCCCTGGCCGCCTTCTGATGAGCCACCGCCCTGCTGTGATCCAGCATCAGTCTTTTCAAACTGCCACTGCTGGTTAGCGCCGCCATTGTAAGTCCACTGTACTACATTTGTGCCATCAGCTGTCTTCTTCTCATAGATATCAAGATACTTGCTGGCATTTGAGCACTTTGTACCAATAGTGTATACGCCGCTTGTTGAAGTTGTCTTAACGATGAACTGCTGAGCATCTCCGCCATATCCCTGATATGTTCCGATATTAGCTTCGTCAACATCTTCGCCGTTAGCTACATCAAGCATGATATTTCCAAGAGCACTTGTGAGTGTGATGTAACCATCACCCTTATTTGTCACATACCACTTCTGACCATCAACACCTGTTCCTGTGCTGATAACTACGCTATTCCAACCATCAGCCTTGTTGCCCTCAACTGTAAGGTACTTCTGAGAAGCTGGATTCTTGATGTAGTACCAGCCATCTGCGATATTTGCAGTAGCGTTCTCATTTACAACTGGTGAAGGTGTAGGTGTAGGATCTGGATTAGGATTGATCTCAGGTGTGCTTGATCCGCCGCCTGCTGTAGGCTGTCCAAAGGTTTCTGTGTAAGCCTGGATTACCTTATTGTAAGCCTGCTTTGGACTTCCTGGTCTTGAGAAGAGAAGTGGAGCAGAGTTGCTGATCCATGTTGTCTGATCTGAAAGTCCCCACCAGGTAATACTTGTGATCTTACCGCCGCTCTTCTTTACATTGTTGATGTTCTTAAAGAGATTATATGCATAGGTAGCCATATCTGAATCACCCTTGTTGGTGATATCCATCTCTGTGATCTGAACTTCAAATCCTGCATTTACAAATGACTTAAGTGCTGTTGTGTAGTAATCAACTGAAGGGAATCCGGTTCCAAGGTGAGACTGCATACCAACACCTGCACAAACCTTCTTGCCCTGGTTAATGTAGTTAACAAGCTTGATAACGTTGTTAACTTCCATGTATGTGTTGTAATCGTTGTAGAAGAGCTTAACTGAATCTGTGAGCTTGAAGTACTCAAGAGTCTCATAAGCGTAGTTAAATGCCTTCTTTACATATGGAGCATTTGTTCTGTTGTTGCCATAGATTGCTTCCCAACCTGAGTTGTTAGCGTGGATAACTTCGTTGGCAACATCCCATGCATATACAACTGATCCATACTGGCTGTTATATACATGGTTCATAACTGTCTTTACATACATCTCAAGACGCTTGTCCATTGTGGACTGATTTACAAATCCGCCATTTCCTGAATAGCCATTTCTAAAGAACCATGATGGAGTCTGTGAATGCCATATAAGTGTATGTGCTCTCATCTTAAGGCCGTTCTGATAGCAGATCTTCATAACTTCATCAACTGTATTGAAGTTAATCTGAGGAACGTACTGCTCGCTATATCCATCTGGAATGTAGTAGCCTCTGCTCTTAGCATCGTTTACAGAGATAAGTCTTGCACTGCCGCCAAGAAGAGCATCTGGCTTCATCTCATTCTCAAGTGTGATTGAGTTGTAGTGTGTCTTAAGGAATGCAAGCTGGCTTGCATCTCTAAGCTGATAGAGATTGATACATGTTCCTGAGTAGCCGTACTGAACACCATAGGTGTTGCGAAGGTTAGCTTCTACAACCTGTCCCTGATTTCCTGTGTTGCCCTGGTTGCCGCCCTGGTTTCCACCCTGGTTGCCACTCTCAGATGAGCCTGATCCCTGGCCCCATGAAAGGTAATCAAGATATGCATCCCATGTTCCATCATCAGATGTAATTGTAAGTTCTACGTTCTGAACTCCTGTGCCATGAGTTACGTCCTTAAGAGTAAACTCTGCAGGATACTCATCGCCATAATAGAAGGTTCCCTTCTCTTCTCCGCCAATCTTAAGAACTACCTTGGCCATTGTGCTGTTATTAGAGCAAGCACGAAGAGTTACGTCATGTGTTCCATAAGCAAAGTACTGATCAAAGCTTACAGTATCACCGTTAGCATAAAGAGCTACACCATCAAATGGGCTGCTGATAAGACCTGCATACTGGCCAGATCTTGTCATTGATTCGCACTCAACCTTGCTAACGTTCTGAGAAGCTTCGTTTCCACCCTGGTTGCCACCCTGATTGCCGCCTTCGTTGCCGCCTGCAGCTTCACCAGTTGCAGATGCTTTCCAGTAATCGAACTCAAAGTTTCCATTGAATACGAAGCAGATGTTCTTGACACCTGATACATTCTTCATTGTGCCAGTAAAGTCTGCATTCTTGCCATTTGTGTTTGAAAGGTTGATTGTTCCAAGAAGGTTTCCTGAAGGGCTATTTTCTCTAACCTGAACAGTTCCTGATCCTCTGCTGTTTACATTAACAGTGATTGAGCCAAGTCCCTTAGAGAAGTTAACTCCCTTAACCTTTGTGTAATCGCCATTTGAAATACTTCCAACCCATGCTACACCATCGCCATTACCAGAAACAGTAATACCGCTCTGAGTAAACATTGTCTCAGCCTGCACTGCCTCATAAGGGTTAACATATGAAAGCTGTGATACACCAGACATTGTAGGTGTAAGTGCGCTGATCTTGCCGCCTGATACATTGATCTTATCAATCTGAGTTGTTCTGTAGCCAAGGCTCTTTCCGATAACCTTAGACTCTACAGATCTTGTATGATAAGCCATGTAGTAGCTGCCCTTGAATTCAAAGATCATGTGGTGGTTGTTGCCTGTTGAACCTGAGAAGAATACTCCAGGGTTCTTCATGATCTCGCCCTTATATGTGAAAGGTCCCATAGGGCTTGAGCTTGTCATATACTCGATTGCTGCATTGTTGAAACCATTTGCGCAGTTCCAGTTAGAGCAATATGAGTAATAATATGTATTTCCAATCTTATTGATTCCCGAATCTTCGAAAAGATAAGGAGCATCAATTGTTACAGCTGAGCCGGAAACAGAAGTCATGTTGCTTCCAAGCTTTATAACTCTTGCTGTCTTTGGATGTGCAGCCTGTCCATTTGGAACGCCGCCACCAAAGTAAAGATATCCAGTTCCATCTGAATCTACCAGTACAGCAGGGTCAAACATCCAAACAACTCCGCTTGCTCCTGGTGTTCTTCCATCTACAAGTGCTCTTCCGTTAGGATCTGACCAAGGTCCTGTAGGTGAATCAGCTGTCAAAACGCCGATGCCGCCACCGCTGTTAGCAAAATAAAGGAAGAACTTGTCTTTTCCATTAATCTTTTTGGTTGCAAGACATGGAGCCCACGAATTTGAAGCCCATCTAGCAGCTCCGCTGCTACCTGCAATCTTGAAGCTGCCATGATCTGTCCAGTTGACCATATCTTTGGATGAATAGCAGTTCAATGTGTTGATCTTACCGTAGGTGTTCTCGTTGTTGCCTGCAAATTCCTGAGTATCATTAGTGGTATAAACGTAAACAGTATCGTTATACACAAGTACACCAGGATCTGCGCCATAATTCTGTGTTACAAGCGGGTTATTCTCGTTGTCAGCCTTAACATAGCTGCCATTTACAACAGAGGCCGCCTGTACATCCACACTATTTCCGATAACTGCTCCCCCAAACAGCATGAGACATAGTGCCAACGCTATACGCTTTTTCATACTTGACCCCTTTCCATATACAATTTGTGCAACTGCTCGAGCACCCTCATTCTAACAATTCTACATAGGATAGACTTCTCATTAATTGCGCCTTTATTAACTATTATTGCGAATTTTGTAACATTTTGCTTAATATTTTCTCCGTTTCCATAAAACGATACACATTTTCGTAATTTTACCTCAAAAATCCATCATAGTTTCCACCACTTTTATGCACTAATTCTATTTTCAAAAAAGCAAAAGCCGCAAAAGATACTAATTATTAATATCTCTTGCGGCTTATAATAATATTTGTTTGAATTCTATGTTCAATTGGCAAAAATTACATTTTTATTACAAAATCAGATTACATTCAGAGGAATCACTTCAGCCAGCCCAAAGGAATATATAAGTACCTCTTTTACCTTCATATTAGTTGTCCTCTCAAGAGCCTGCTTATAAAGATCAAGCTGAATGCTGTATCTGCTCACAAGTTCTCCAGCTTCTTTTACCCTGTCTGTCTTATAGTCCAAAAGAACTATCTCTCCATTTTCCACAAACCAGGCGTCGATAATTCCCTGAATAAGCACCATCTCATCCTCAGGATACTTCTCGTTTAGATCTTTTGCGGAAATCCCCATCATGAAAGGTTTCTCTCTGTATAGATCACCCCTTCTAAAGGCTTCTCCCATACGCTTCCCAAGGTCGGTCCTTAAAAAAGCTTCGATATCAGGGCTGTATACGCAGGATAGGTAGTCTTCTGGGATCATGCCTTTTTTAACCTGCTGACCCATCCAGGCGTAGATGCGCTTGGCCACGGCAGTTACCTTCTGGCCACCCTCTGCGTCAGTTCTTGCACGTTCCATGAAATCTTCATCCCCGTAGATGTCCTTATCAAGAATCTCCATGATTCTATGGTAGGCGGTACCTCTGTCAGCGCCGGTGAGCTTCTTTTCTTTTTTCTTCGACAGCTCCTTTGCTGCAATCTCAGAATCTTTCTCCGTCCTATCTGTCTCTCTTGAACTTACTGAAACTTCTGCATCTTCTGATAATTCTGTGTCTCTCAAGTGTTCAATAAAATCAACCTCGTCATCCTCCGCCTCTTCCACAAAGGCTGCAGAATTTGTAAAGGCCTCACCCATCTCCTCCAGCTTATGCTTTTTAAGCTCCGTAACTGTAGTCTTTGTAAAAAGGCCCTTCAGATTCTCAAAGGCATATTTAGATTCAAATTTCACTTTTAGCCTGTCAGCTATTTCCTCATCAAAGCTAAGGATATTATCCTCAAGCTCTTTTTGCCTATTAATGCCAAGCATATCACTTGTCAGGATATCCGCTATGATATCCTCATCATTTAAGAATATAAAGTTAAAGGCTGTGTCTGCACCTTTTTTTTCTATGTATTCAGAAAACTGCTGCGGAGCAAAGCCAAGCCTCTGCGCTGCATCAGCAAAGGAAGGATGCCTTACAAGTGCTGATAATATGAGGTCAAAATAGCTGCCTGCTCCCGCCCTTACAGAATAAGGAAGAAGTCTGTCATCTCCAGCAAGCACAGGAAGTTTCTTAACTACTCCTCCAATCTTATCAAAAAGATTTTTAACAGAAGCCGTTAGGATCAGCTTGTCCTTGGCTCTTGTCAGGGCTACATATAAAACCCTGAGTTCCTCTCCAAGGCTATCTAAGGTCATCTTGTCTGCGATTATGAGTCTCTTAAGAGTGTCGTACTTTACTCTTAAATCCGGATCAATGCATTTAACGCCAATTCCAAGATCCATATCTGCGATAAGATCACCCTTAGTATCCATGCGGTTAAAACTCTTGGTAAGGCCCGATACGAAGACTACCGGGAACTCCAGACCCTTACTCTTATGAATACTCATAATGCGGACTACGTCAGCGTTTTCATCTATTATTCCGGCTTCGCCATAATCTACCTGCACAAAGCGCATGTGCTCAATGTATCTTACAAAGTGAAAGAGTCCCTTAAAGCTGGTCTTTTCAAAAGAAAAGGCTCTTGCAAGAAGTTGATCGATATTAGCCTTTCTCTGGTTGCCACAGGGCATTGCCAGACAATAGTTATCAAAACCTGTCTTTTCAATAATATACTCAAGAAGCTCATGAACAGGAGTATATACGGATAATGTTCTTAAATCTTCAATAAAATCAATAAAGTCTTCCGCTTTATCAAGCACTTCTTCGCTTCCTGCAAGTGTCTCCCTGCTCTCTCCTTCTCCGGCTTCCACTATCTCTTTTATCCCATAGTAAAAAGAATCCTCTAAGCAGGCTCTTTCGTCGGAATCTGCAAGTACACGAAGCCGTGCAAGTTCCTGATCATCAAAGCCTCCAATAGGGCTGTGCATTACACTAACTAATGGGATATCAAGGCTTGGGTTATCCACAATTGTAAGAAGATCCAGTAGAACTGAAACCTCGTAGGCATCAAAGTAGCCGCTCTTTGACTCAATATAAGCAGGTATTCCCTGTTCTTCCAAGACTTTCTTGAAGGTATCATCCCATCCAGACACAGATCTTAAGAGTATGACGATATCCTTGAATCTTATGGAAGAATCCTCTTTCATCAGCTTATGTATGCGCTCTGCTATAACAAGGGCTTCTTTTTCCTTGGGATCATAATCTGCAAGAAGGTCATTGTCACTGGCGCTGTCAAACATTATAAGTTCAGGAGTTATATCAAATCCGGGCTCTTCGCATTTGGCGCCTGGAACAAGTCTTGCATCCTGGTCGTAATCTACGCTTCCAAGGTCAGTGCCCATGATCTTCTCAAAGATATAGTTGGTGGCAAAAAGGACTTCTTTCCTACTTCTAAAGTTCATGTGAAGGTCAATTCGTCTGTCTTTTACCCCAGCATCTTTACTATAGGTAGAGAGCTTTTCCATGAAGATCTCAGGCCTTGCAAGACGGAATTTGTAGATACTCTGCTTGACATCGCCAACCATGAATCGCTCAGACTTATCAGGGGTCTCGCCTGAAATAGATTTAAGGATAAGTTCCTGAACGTTGTTACTATCCTGATACTCATCGATCAGCACTTCTTTGTAGTAGTCCCTGTACTCAAGAGCTACCGCAGAAGCCGTGCACATATCAATTATTTCCTGGCAGGACTTGCCCTTAGTTTCTTCCTCTGCCGGATGGTCCACCAGTATCTGCAGGGCAAAATGCTCCATATCTGAAAAATCTATGAGCTGACGCTCTCTCTTTTTCTCGTCAAAGAGCTGTTTGTACCTGATAGTCAGACGGCATAGCTCTTTTACCGCTCTGTCGCAAAGCTTCATCTGATCAAGTATTGTTTCTGAAGGAAGAGCAAAATAGGTCTCTACCAGCTTACCCAGGTCATCCTTGACGCTGGTGCGAAGGTCCTTGACGTACTCTCTTTTATCCGGATTTACACTATCATCCTTCTTGGAAGGAAGCCTTCCGAAGCTGTTTCTGGCAATGCGAAGCCCGTCAAATAGCTGGTCGTAGGTATCATACTTCAAAGCCGCTTCAACACTGGCTTTTTCCCCATCAAGCATATCTCCATACATGTATGGTCCATCGCTCTCACAGCAGATTTTCTCTGCAGCCTCGAGGTTTTCCACCATCTCTTTTACCTTGGTCCTGGTCATGTCTATGCAATCGATAACCCAGTCAAGCTCATCAAAACAGGCTCCATCAAGCTGATAATCCCTTGCTCTTTCGTTTATCCAATCCTCTGGCCAGGGCATACTCATGGAAAATCTGTAGAGAGATGAGATGTAGCTTTCCACCTTTTTGTCGTTGCTGCCGGTACTAAAGTAGTCCATGCAAAAGAGAAAGTCGCTGCCTTCTCCTTCCTCTTTTGCCCTTGCATACTCCTCTTCCAGCATTTCCTGCATCACATCTTCCTGAAGGAGCCTTAGTTCTCCGTCATCTCCAACTCTAAAGGAAGGGTCGACCCCTATTGCATTGAAGTTATTTCTAAGAACATATTGGCAAAAAGAGTCAATTGTTGTTATCTGGGCATTGTGGATAAGAGTTTCCTGTTTCTGAAGGTGCTTATTATCTGGCTCTTCCATGAGCTTTTTCTGTATAGCCGCTGTTATCTTTTCCTTCATCTGGGACGCTGCTGCCTTGGTAAAGGTAACTACCAGAAGGTGGTCGATATCGCACCCTTCAAGCACCATCTGGATTATGCGCTCTACCAAAACAGCGGTCTTGCCTGAACCCGCTGCTGCCGATACCAATATGTTACAGTCTCTTGCATCTATGACTGATTGTTGTTCATCTGTAAAACTTATCCCCATTGTGGTAAATCCGCCTTAATTATTTCATTCTGCACTGTCACTTGTTTTTTCCTCAAAAAGCTCTCTGATATTCTCAAGAGCCCTGCCTCCAGCCTTCTCAGATAAGTCGAGCTTTCTTGTCTTGTATCCTGAAAGCCTCTCGTCATAGCCGCATATTCCCTTGTACTCGCAGAAAGTACAAGAATTTCTATCCCCAGATTCGTATGGGTTTACTGCGATATCTCCATTTAAGATCCGGCGCCCAAACTCTTTTATCTTGGTATTTACGTACCTTGAAACCAGCTGGTAATCTCCACTTGATATAGTGGAGGAATTAGCGGTAAGTCCCCCGCTCTTGGTGTAAGCCACTGGAATTATGTCAGACTTTGAGGAAAGTCCCTCATCAAGCCTCTGGATAACATCATCGCTGTCACTTACAAGTCCTGTCATTTTAAGTTCGTTCTTGATGGCCTCGTTGATTTCCTCAGGGCCCATACCCTCTTTTCCATCAACCATAGGGTCATCTACATGGTAATAAAGAACTGCTGCCGGAATGACCTCTTTTCCACCAGATAACTTTTTCTGGGCTGCCACAGCGACGTCCATATACATAACAAGCTGAAGCTGAAGACCATGGAAAAGAGCTGCCACATTGAATTTCTTTTTGCCTGACTTAAAATCTATTACCTTGACGTAAACATGGTCCTCATCCCTACAAAGATCTATCCTGTCAATCCTGCCGTGGAGATTCATCTGCTCCCTTATATGATTCTCCTCATCCTCAGAAAGAGTAATGTTGATCTCATCAAGGCTACCGGCTTCTCTAAAGTCCATTTCCACGAAGGCCGGATTAAATCTGCCCTTGCTGATCTGGTACTTGAGAACGCTAACAGTCCTAAGAAGTATTCTGCGGATTCTTTCTATCATGAACTGATTGCGGGTATTGCTAAAAAGAATGGTATCTCCGTAGCTTTCCACGCATTCTGCGAGAGCTTTATCTAGGATTTCCTCTGATTCCTGGCTATTAATACTTCTCCAGTCAAGGTCCTTCTCCATGATTTTAGCGGTATATTTCTCCAAAACTTCATGGAATACATTTCCAAGATCTGAAACGTCAAAGTCGTACTCCTGCCTCTCCTCCAGCCTTAGGCCATACTTGATAAAATGTGCATAGCAGCAGGAAGCAAAAAGCTCAAGCCTACTGACACTGTTCTCAAGATTGGCACCATAAAGCGTAAGAGCGAGGGCTTTTGATAATGGCTTATTCTCGTAGTGCCTAAAGGCTGCCTCAATAAGCTTTTCTATGTAGGTGTTCTTGGTGTCATCTACGTCTCTTAAAACATGCATGAGGGCGTAAAGATTTTTCTTTTCCTCATCAGGAAGGACTCCCAAAGCGTACTGTCTTAGCATGTCTGAGGCGTTTATAAGGCTATCCCCTGCTGCCACGTTCTGGCTTTCAAAAGAGCCCTCTTCCGGCCTTTGGATTTTTAGCTCCGGAAACATATAGGACACCTTAGGGATCAAATAGGCTGGCCTGTGGGATTTTCCGTCGCTTCCAAGCTCAGAGTATGACAAAAAGAGCTTATCTGTGGGCTTGGTCATGTTCATATAAAGGTAGAGCCTCTGGATGTACATCTGCTGCCTTGGAGTTGGGGCAAGTTCAACGCCTGTTCCAAGGTCCACCAGAAACTGCCTGTCTATGTCAGAGATTATTCCGCCGCCTCCTACATTTGAGGGAATTGCGCCATCCACAACTCCCAGGAAGAACAACAGCTTTATTTCTTTAAGCCTTGTTCTCTCCATGTCTCCAACTATGATCCTGTCTACATCCTGAGGGATTGTTCCAACCTCAATATCGCCAAAACCAACGTTTAAGATGTCTCTATACTCTGAAAGTGTAATCTCATCTGAGCCAATAAGGTCTCCTATCTGCTCTATGAGTCTTACTACCTTGTCGTAAACCTGTTCAAATTCCTTGGCCTTTCTGGTATCCCCCTTTTCAAGGAACATATCTCTATAGGCAAGGAGTTTTTCGCTGCAGGCATTTTCAGAGATAACAGTTAAAAGAGCTTCTGAAATCTCTTTTGCTGTTGCCTTTTTAACCTTGGTAAGTGGCTGAAGCTGGGTGCTGATGTGGCTTCTCATATCTTCAAGTTTTGCCATGATAGCCACATCGCGCTCTGCCTCAGGGCTTCCCTCTTTTACTTTCTTTTTAAAGCGGGCAGGCATGCGCCTTGAGAATCTGTCATCCCACTGTTTCTGTCCCTTTATTCCAAGGGCTCTTACATAATTGTCCAGAAGATCAGTATCCTGCCTGGTAAATGAGGTCATACCACTTCTCATATAGTGGAATACGTCTTCATACCTGTAGCCTGAGATCACGATTCCCAGGGCACTTGTAATGTACTCGATAAATGGATTCAACATAAGGGATGTATTCTGATCTATATATACAGGTATCCCGAATCTGTCAGAAGATTTAGCCAGGAGTTCGCTATATTCCTCAAGGGAGCCGCATACTATGGCGATATCTCTGTAAGCATATTTGCCGCTTCTGATGGCGTCAGATATCTTGATCATAGTCTGGCGCACTTCTGTCTCAGGTGTCTGAGCTTCATATATTTCAATGCCTTCCGGCTCCTTGTCATATTTTTTGGCATTGTATCTAAAAAGATTTTCCTCAAGAAATGACAATGACGGATTGCCTTCAAGTCTTTTCACATGCTGATCTTTTATTATGATATCCCCGGACCTGTCCCTTAAAGTTCTCCAGGTGTTAAAATCAGGCAGGCTTCCAACGCTCTTCATTTCCTCCTGCTGGATCTTGTACTCCAATCTTTCAAGGTCCATTACTGTCTTTTTGCTCAGCATAAAGAGTTCCTGCTCTTCGAAAGCAGGATCGTAAGGATTCTCATTTGGATCAATTGTAACTGTGACAATTATCTCTTTTGCCTGCCAAAGGAGCTTTTCAATAACTCTGTACTGAATTGGGGTAAAGCCTGTAAAGCCGTCAAAGACGATGACGCTGTCCTTTAAAAGTTCTGACTTTGGGATGGAGCTACAGAGCATATCAAGGGTTTCCTCTGTAGTTATATATTTTCCGGAGATATAATTGTGGAATTCTCTGTATAGAAGGCGCAGGTCCTTTATTTTGCTGTTTAGTGCGCCTCTTATGGAGCTTTTTTCCTCAAGGACAGAAAGCTCTTTGTCTGTGATGCCATACTGCATAAACTCTGAGATTGTGGACTTTACTTCATCTATATAGCCCGGTTTGTGCATGTTAGGGCCGATGACTGGGAGTTTGTCCCCGAGAATATCTGATACTCTGCGGAGGATAAGGCTCTTTCCCACATCATCAAGCACAGAAAAAGAGCTAAGGCCTACTTCCTCAAATATTCTGTGAGAAAGTCTGCCAAAGCTCAGTACATCGATGTTCATGATGGCGTGGGAAGGGTGCATCCTTACTACATCCTTCTGCGTCTGCATTGTAAACTGATCAGGAACTATGATGATAAAATCTCTATCTTTTTCCTGAAAGCTTCTATCTATGATCTCCCCAAATACTGTGGTGCTCTTCCCCGCACCAGATGCCCCAAAACAAAACCTTAACATTTCTCTAGTCTTTCTTTTGCAAAATTTGCTGCCTGAACTCGTCGTTGATCTCGTCAGCATATCTGCAGCAGGAGATATACTTCCATCTGTCATTATAATAGAAAGGAAGTATCATGTACATCTGCATTCTGCCCTCATCTCCCGGAATTGCCGAATGGAAGTATTCTACAAGATAATCCCGTTTACACTTATCTACCCGGTCTCTCACCGTTGTCATATCATAGAAGTCCTTGAATTTCTGGCGCTCTTCCGGATATAGATACAGATCCGCGTACATACTGACAGCTTTGATAGTATTCCGCTCAACGTCAGCAACAGGAAGCTGAGCTCCATTTAAGAAAATGTTATCCGCAGTTCCATCCTCGTCAAAGAGATCCACTCTGAAATACTGTCCCAGAACGTGGGCCATAGCCACGTGGATGTTGTCAGCAAGCCTCTGTTCGTTCTCGGAAACAGAAAGATTTCGTGGAACTACAATAAAGGCAGCTTTGTTTCCTTCTCTTACAATTAATTTAACCTTGGCTATAACCACATTTCCATTGATTATGACATCTACATCGCTGATGTGATTTGGATTACTTTCCGCTTTCACAAAAGCTTTGCGCATTGTTCTTGTCTCAGCAAGTTCGACTCCGCTAGTCCTTTTGTTGGCTTCTTCAAATCCATTTATTGAGACGGAGTGAAGAAACTCTATATATGCTTCGTTTGCATATATAAACTTCATGTCTTCGTCGTTAAGCTCCATTATGGCAATCGGTACGTCATTACGCACTTCCATATCCTTGGCTTTTAGAGGTGCACTTCCCAGCAAATTCACTTCGCCAATTTCGTGGTAGTACTTTTTGTACCTGATATCTTCGCACTTTTCGAAGGAAAAATCATCAGGCTTAACGAACTCATCCAAAGGGGTAGGCTTGCCAAAAAGGTAGCCCTGCAGCTTCTCACAGCCTATCTTCTTAAGAAAATCGTACTGTTCCTGAGTTTCAACGCCCTCTGCCAGAGTGTGCATTCCAAGCTCCTTGGCCATGTTGACTATTGTTGCCAGGATAACCTTTGACTTCTTGTTGTTTTCAAAGGATCTTAAGAAGTTCATATCAATCTTAAGGACATCAAAATCGTATACCTTAAGGTTGTTTAAAGAGCTATAGCCTGCGCCAAAGTCGTCCATCCAAACCTGGTAGCCGTCATCACGGAATTTCTTTATCTGCTGTCCCAGGAAATCTTCTCCAGAAGCGATGGCACTCTCGGTAATCTCTATATTAAGCAGGTAATTTGGAATTCCATACTTTTCCCGGCATTTATCTATCTCTGCTTTTATATCGCATATCTCAAAATCAAGTCTTGAAAGGTTAACAGAAACAGGCACTACAGCCATGTTATACTCTATGTCTTTTTTCAGGTCACGACATACATCCTCTATGATGTACATATCAAGCTTGTGGACAAGATGTACTTCTTCCAATACTTCCACAAATATTGCAGGAGATATCATGCCATACTTTGGATCTATCCATCTTGCCAGAGCTTCATATCCACATACCTTTCCAGTAAGGGCGCGGACTTCCTTTTGGTAGTAAACCTTGAAATACTTCTGTTTAAAAGCATTTTCGAAGTTATCTATTACATATTGCCTTAGTTCATTTTTCTTTTTAAGGTTATCATCGTAAAAATTGATGTCTTTGTCGTATAACCTGATAATGTCATCGCAGGCTATCTTGGCCCTGTCTACCATAACAACCGGGTCAGACTCGTCTCCTGTTGAAAGATATATGCCTGCTTTTATACGCATCTTAAGGCCCTTCTCATGAATGTGAGAAGCTTCCTGGATTAGCTTTATCTTTTTTAGTAAGGATTCTTCCTCCATGGAATGGGCGAGGATGATGAACTGATCACCGCCAACTCTTGCGATCAGATCATTATCAAAAACCTTCTGAATCTCCTGGGCCATGCCCTTTAGAAATTCATTTCCTCCAGCAAAGCCGTATTGCTGGTTAAAGGCTTTGAAGTTCATGACGTTTAAATAGATGATAACGGAATAGGTTTTGCCGCTTATATTTTTGTGCTCGGTAAGAAGACGCAGGATTCCCTTGAGGTTTAGGAGCCCTGTGAGCTCATCAAATCCATCATTTAATCTGTTAGAAACCTGATTTTGCTCTTCCATTAGTTTACCTATAACTTCGTAAATTGCTTTTTCCTCATATTTGTTCGGGTCGTAAAGTCATACTGCTTTTCATGCAAGCATGAAAGCAAATGACCTTCGACCCTATGTTCACATATGTATATGATATACGAATTGCTCCATAACTTCGTTATTCTCGCAATTCTGCAAATATTCGGAAACCGCTAATTTACTTCGTAAATTGCTTTTTCCTCATATTTGTTCGGGTCGTAAAGTCATACTGCTTTACATGCAAGCATGTACGCATTATGACCTTCGACCCTATATCATATACATTATAGCACGAAGGTGATGTATTATACGTTGAGCGAATAATTATTTATCGTAATTTAACAAATGATTTGGGTTGATTGGGGCGGATTTTCAGATACTTCACCCGTGTTGACATATCTTTGGAATATGCTAACGTAAATATTGAAATAAACACGGGTTTTGGCATATCTTTTGCCAAATATATATCCTGGGAGGAGAAATAATGGACTTTTCTGAAATAACTGCCCAGAGCAAGCAGGCCGTAACTGAAATATTAGAAGCTGCCGGCCTTAGAGAGGGCTCTATTTTTGTAGTTGGATGTTCATCCAGTGAAATATTAGGAGATCAGATTGGAACAGCAACAAATCTTGATTCTGCAAATGCTGTTTATGACGGAATAATTCCTGTTATGAAGGACAAGGGAATCTTTGTGGCAGCTCAGTGCTGTGAACACTTAAACCGCGCTCTTGTAGTAGAACGCGCATGTATGGAAAAATATGGATTCGAGCAGGTAAATGCTATTCCTCAGCCAAACCACGCAGGTGGCGCCTTTGCAACTGTATGCTATGAGAGATTTGATGATCCTGTTCTTGTGGAGGACATCAGGCAGAAGGCTGACGCCGGAATTGATATCGGCGGAACTATGATTGGTATGCATATGCACAGTGTTGTGGTGCCCCTTAGAATCTCTCTTCGCAAGATTGGCGCTGCTCCTATCATCTGCGCCCGTCACCGCCCTAAGTACGTAGGCGGCCAGAGAGCTATCTATGACGAGAAGCTGATGTAAGGAAGATAGTGCATGAAATAATTGCATTCTTGTACTTGCATCATTTAGTAGTTGATTTTTTACGAAACATATTGTATGTTTTAAGTGTCTGTACAACTGGCGGAAGTGGATAACCACATGGGAGTACGGATAATAATATTGAATGTCGACCGCCTGGGCAACCGCTTTTAGAGGTATGCTCAGGCGGTTTCTGTTTTATCAGAAACGCTTCGCATCTCCTCTTAAACAAGAAAAGGAGATATACAAACTTATGCAGAATTTAGCAGCAGAAATCGGTAGCACCACTTACCCAGGAAGAGGAATTGTGATCGGCACTACTCCTGATGGCAAATATGCAGCATGTGCATATTTCATCATGGGAAGAAGCGAGAATTCTCGCAACAGAGTATTTGTAGAGGATGGCGAAGGAATCCGCACACAAGCTTTTGATCCATCCAAGATGGAGGATCCAAGCCTTATCATCTACGCTCCAGTAAGAGTTCTTGGAAACTCTACTATCGTTACAAACGGCGATCAGACAGACACAATCTATGATCTTATGTCAGAGGGACAGACCTTTGAGCAGTCACTTAGAACAAGGGAGTTTGAGCCAGATACTCCTAACTACACTCCTAGAATTTCAGGAATCATGAACGTTCAGGACGGCAAGTATGACTTTGCCATGTCAATCTTAAAGAGCAATCACGGCGATCCATCATCCTGCCAGCGCTTCACTTACACTTACGAAAATCCAAAGGCTGGAGAAGGCTATTTCATCCACACTTACATGAAGGATGGAAATCCACTTCCAAGCTATGAAGGAGAACCTACACTTGTAAACATAGAAGGCGACCTTGACAGCTTCACAAACACTGTATGGAATGCCTTAAATGCTGATAATAAGGTATCTCTTTTCACAAGATATATCGAAATTGAAACAGGCAAGTACGAGAGCAGGATCATCAACAAGAACGTCTGAGACATAAAGCAAACAGAAGTTAAATGTATCATTCTATGTAGATGCCAGAAATATCTATCTAGTTTTTTCTGACACTATAAAAAGAAATCACACAAGGAGTAAAAATAATGAACGAGATTCAGTTAAAATATGGATGTAACCCTAATCAGAGGCCATCAAGAGTATACATGGAGAACGGCGCAGATCTTCCTATCGAGGTTCTCAACGGAAGACCTGGATATATCAATCTTTTAGATGCACTTAACGGATGGCAGCTTGTATCAGAGCTCAAGAAGGCAACCGGACTTCCAGCCGCTACCTCTTTTAAGCACGTATCCCCTGCAGGCGCTGCTGTAGGCCTTCCTCTTACAGATATTGAGAAAAAGATCTACTGGGTCGAGGATCTTGGTGAGCTGAGCCCACTTGCAAATGCTTACGCAAGAGCCCGCGGTGCAGACAGAATGTCATCTTTTGGTGATTTCATCTCTCTTTCTGATGTCTGCGATGCAGATACAGCAAGACTTGTAAAAAGAGAAGTCTCAGATGGAATCATAGCTCCAGGCTACACAGATGAAGCTCTTGAAATCCTCAAGGCTAAAAAGAACGGTAACTACGCTGTAATCAAGATTGATGAAAACTATGTTCCAGATGCTATTGAAAAGAAACAGGTATTTGGAATCACATTTGAACAGGGTCACAACTTCATTGAAATTGGCGATGAGATGTTTGAGAACATTGTTACTGAAAATAAGGAGCTTCCAGAGTCTGCAATCATCGACCTTAAGATAGCTCTTATCACTCTCAAGTACACACAGTCAAACTCTGTTTGCTACGTTAAGGGTGGACAGGCAATTGGTATCGGAGCTGGTCAGCAGAGCCGTATCCACTGCACTAGACTTGCAGGATCCAAGGCTGACAACTGGTTCCTTCGCCAGGCTCCACAGGTACTTAATCTCCCATTCCTTGATTCAATAAAAAGACCTGACAGAGACAACGCTATCGACCTCTACATCGGCGCTGACTACATGGATGTTCTTGCTGATGGCAAGTGGGAGCACATCTTCAAGGAGAAGCCAGCAGTATTCACAGAGGCTGAAAAGAGAGCCTGGCTTGATAAGAACACTGATGTTGCTCTTGGATCAGATGCTTTCTTCCCATTTGGCGACAACATCGAGCGCGCTTACAAGAGCGGTGTTAAGTACGTTGCACAGCCTGGTGGATCAGTTCGTGATGACAATGTTATCGAAGCAGCAAACAGCCACGATATGGTAATGGCCTTTACCGGACTTAGATTATTCCACCACTAATTATCATTGATATCAGCTGAAAAGAACAACTTGAAAGGGGCTTCGCCGAATATGGCGAAAGCCCCTTCCTTAATATGAACATGGAACCTATTTTTCATTATCCATTAAGTTATGGATTCTGATTTGGTGCCTCTTCCTTCTGTGTTGCTATATCTACAGCTTCTCCAGCAGTTGTCTGTGCTCCAGTAGCTGTGTCTACAGCTGCTTGTGCTGCATTTTTAGCAGCTTCAGCATCTGTAACATTAGCATCTGCCTCATCCTTCGCTGCCTGTGCATCAGTTACTTCTTGTCCAGCCTGTTCTACAGCAGCATCTAAAGCGTCAAGCTCGCCTTCAGCCTTATCTACAGCTGCAGCTGCTGCTCTTTGATCCATGTCTGCATTTTCAGCAGCTGTTTTCTTTTTGTTATAATCCTCCGTTATTATAGCCAGATTACCTTCTGCTTCAGTTTGGTCTGCCTTTGCATTATTAAGAGCAGTCTGAGCATTTGTAAAATCACCTTCTGCTGCGGAAACATCTGCAGCAGGTGTAACTAAGCCGTCGGTCTTATCTTTTTCTGCTTTTGTTTTATCCTGTGCTCTATCATCAACTACTCCCTGTGCTGTTGTTACGTCTGCGTCACAGTCATCTTTATAATCCGTAGCACTTGCTAATGTAGCTGCCTCATTTGCAGCTGTTTGAGCCAATTCAGCTTTCTTTTCTGTAGCTTCATCAATTTTAGCCTGCGCTTCAGCTTTCTGTTCAGAAGTATACGTTCCTTGAGTATCACCTACAATAGCCTGATTATCATCAATAATTTTCTGCTGTGCATCTACAGCTGCATTTGCCTGATTAACTACTGCTTGCTGTGCTGTAACTGCAGCTGCGGCCGCAGAAGCTTTATTCTGAGCCTTTGTAAGATTTTGCTCAGCAGTTTGAAGCGCTACATTTGCTGCATCTACAGCAGCCTGAAGTCTTGATTCCTCAGCGGCATATGCTGCATTTGCTTCATTTAATGCTATCTGTTTCTGTGAAACTGTAGCCTGTGCTGCTGTGACAGCATCTTTAGCCTGCTGAACTGCTGTTTCAGCTCCTGTTTTAGCTGATTCTGCCTGAGACAGTGCCTGCTGTGTTGCAGTTACCTGATCATTTGCATTGTTAAGAGCTGTTGTTAAATCTGCCAGCTCTGCATTTTTCGCATTTCGTGCAGATACAGCTGCTGTAGCCTTTGCATTTGCTGCAGTTACCGCCTCAGCAGCTTTTCCTGCTGCTGCAGTTGCTGCATCCACAGCCTGCTGTGCAGCTGTTGCAGCAGCATTAGCCTCATTTAAAGCTGCTGTTGCTTGCCCTAATGCTGAAATAGCTGCTGTCTTGGCATTACTGATTTCTTCCGGAGTATTTGCTGCATTAGCTTGCGATTTTGCGGTAGCAGCGGTGCTTGCAGCTGTATTAGCTTTTTGTCCAGCACTTGTTGCTAACTGAGTAGCTGTATCAATCTTATCATTTGCAACCTGATTTGCATTCTGTGCTTCTTCAATAGCTTTCTGTGAAGCATCCTTAGAAGGAGTTACACTCGATCCACCGCCTGAAGATGAATTACTGTCATCATCACTTGAAACTGCATTAGGTGTGGTAGTATTTGTCTCTTCTACTACATTTGATGCAATCACATTCTTTCCTGCGCCTGCTAACTTAGCATAATCACTTCCAGGATTAGTTCTACCTTCAGCTATTCCATATGTAACATAATGGAAATAATATAAAGCATATACATTACCGTAGGCTTTAGCTAAATCCTTATATGCAGCCTTATATAACTTAACATCGAAATTAGCATTTGGTTTTCTGCCTTCAAAAATACCAAAAGTAGTAAAGTGTTTATACAATGCCTCTGGGCTTCCTCCAAAAGCCTTTACTACATCTGGATTATTCTTTGCATAATAAGAAGCATCAAAAATTGCTGCCAAGCCCTTATTTGACCCATATGCTGTCATAGCTTCTTTTAGCATCCCTGCATAATCGGCAACTTCTGACGCATTAGCTGCTCTTCCTTCTTTTTTGCCATAAGTATCATAGTGTGCTTTTAATCCATCTGCAGATAATCCGTAAACAGCCACAACATCAGGATTCATGCTTGCATAAAATGAAGCATTGAAAGGTCCTGCTGCAAAAGAGGTAATAGAAAATGCTGACATAAGCATAACACTTGCAGCACTCGCAATAACTCCTTTAACAGTGTTCTTAGTTTTGTTTTCCTTTTCCCACATCATAAAATAATTTTCTCCTATTACTATGTATTTATGGTTAATATTCCTAACATCCAGCTAGGATGTTATCCATCTTATTGCTTAAGCTGTAGAATGAGTGAGGCAATAGGTCTGGCCGTTTTCTCCTAGAACCTTGCGTTCGTATGAAAGTCAGCCAACCAGCTCCTCATTCGCAGCATTCGTTTTACGCAGGTTGAACCTCCCGTTCGTGTGAAACACCCAATAGATTGAATAGGCAATGAGTAAAACTGGTATTGACCATTGCTAATATATCTCAAAGGAGTTTCTATCATGATGAATGCAGTTGGTATCGATGTTTCAAAAGGAAAGAGCACTGTCACAATCCGAAGGCCGGGTGATGAGGTCATTCTACCTCCCTGTGATGTCCGCCATACCCGTTCCTCTATTGATACTTTGATCAATGAGATCAAGAGCCTTGAGGGCGAAACCAAGGTATGCATGGAGTGCACAGGCAGGTACTATGAGCCTATGGCTACCTGGCTGACAGATGCAGGCCTCTTTGTGAGCACTGTTAATCCGGTACTTATCAAAGACTTTGGCGATGACTCCCTCCGTGCCCCCAAGACCGATAAAGCTGATTCAAAGAAAATCGCACGGTACACGCTTGACCGTTGGACTAAATTGAAGCAGTATGGTCTCATGGACGAAACACGTAACCAACTTAAAACAATGAACCGCCAATTCGGATTCTACATGGATCAGAAGACTTCGATGAAGAATAATCTCATCTCTCTTCTTGACCAGACATTCCCTGGCGCAAACGACTTCTTTGACAGCCCTGCACGTTCTGATGGCAGCCAGAAGTGGGTGGACTTTGTCTATACCTACTGGCACGTCGATTGCGTGGCAGGAAGGACGCTTGATGTCTTTACGGAGCACTACCGTAACTGGTGCAGTCGTAAGGGCTATAACTTCAGTGCAGCTAAGGCTAAGACCATCTATGATGTTTCTAAAGACCTAATTGCCGTATTTCCGAAGGATGACGTAACCAAGATGATAATTCATCAGGCCGTAGATCTTCTTAACGCAGCATCCAAAACTGTAGAGACTCTCCGTGCCAAAATGGATGAAACCGCATCCACGCTTCCCGAGTATCCCATCGTAATGGATATGAATGGTGTCGGTCCTACACTTGGGCCTCAGCTTATGGCTGAGATTGGGGATGTCATGCGTTTCGAAAAGCGGGGTTCTCTGACAGCTTTTGCCGGTGTTGATCCCGGTAAAAACGAATCCGGACAATACGCGCAAAAAAGCGTGCACACCTCAAAGAAAGGATCTCCGCATTTAAGAAAGACTCTCTTCCAGATCATGGACGGACTCATTCAGCGATCTCCTGTTGGTGATGCTGTCTATGACTTCATGGATAAGAAACGCGCTCAAGGGAAGCCTTATTACGTTTACATGACCGCAGGTGCCAACAAGTTTCTTCGCATCTACTACGGTCGCGTCAAAGAATATCTGGAATCACTTGAAACCAATGAATCCGAATAATCAATAGCACCCTTCGCTATCGCAGACCGGCATATATGGCGGTCTTGTTTTGACGTCTTAAATTCAACCTGTATAAAATTTTCAAAGTTCATCAATTTCTGCTTGATTTTTTATTTGCAGACTTTCAGAAAATTTACGTTTTTCCGTGTAAAGCAATCCTAACATGTTAGATGTGTAAATGCAACGTGGCATGTTTCATTTATAACCTGTCACGTTGTTGTTGAAACCCCAAGAATACCGTATTTTTGAGTTGTTCTTAAATAATTCTTAAAAAGTTCTAAATAATCTAGCAAAGGGGTTGCAGATGCAAAAGGAATATAAAGATCTTTACAAAAAACTTGGACTAAATATCGCATATTACAGAAAAGATAAAGGTTATTCACAGCTAGAATTAGCAGAGCTGATCAATATCAGCAGAACTCATATGTCAAGAATAGAGAACAATGATTGCGCTGTCTCGCTTGATGTTGTGTTCGCAATAAGCAAGGTCCTCGATGTTCCTCTTTCACAATTATTCACATTCAGATAAATCCTGCTTTGCCATAGAATAAAAAAAATCTGTCTAGCCACAAACCTATAAAAGCTTGTTTTATAACATTTTTATATGCTTTTTCTGCCATTATTTGTCTCTTTCGTCCCATAAGAAATGAATTTCAGGAATTTTATAGGTAGCATTTTGGGGAAAATCGCCGTTTTGATACGTATAAATTTCTTTACATGAAATTTTTATAGGTAGGGCCTTTGAAAACCTGGGCTAAAAAGCAGTATTTTGCATATAGAAGTTAGCAAATCAGCAATCTTATAGGTAGTAGTCGGTCATGAAAATACCGTCACGAAAATGCATCTGCCCAAAATCAAGCTAATATGCTATAATGGAAACGTTTCCGGAACTTATTTCAATAGCTACCATACAATCCATAATGCCGATATACTTGTATTACATGCGCATTATTGTTATCAGAAATTATAAGGCTTACAATGAGTGGTATAGTCTTAGGTATGCAGCAATGAGTGGCTTTATGTTTTTCTGAAAAAACAAAAGCCTATATGTTCCGAGGTTTCTGAAATTTACACGGAGGATGAAATTATGCCAGCATGGTTGAAAGATGCAGTATTTTATGAAATTTACCCACAGTCTTTTAAGGATACTAATAACGATGGTATCGGTGACATAAACGGTATCATTGAAAAGCTTGATTATGTAAAGGAGCTGGGCTGCAATGCCCTGTGGATCAATCCTATCTATGACTCTCCTTTTAAGGACGGAGGTTATGATATAAGGGATTATAAGAAGGTTGCGCCTAGATATGGAACTAATGAAGATCTCTACAGGCTTTTTGGAGAGGCGCACAAGAGAGACATCCATGTGCTTCTTGATCTTGTGCCTGGGCATACTTCTGAGGAGCATCCATGGTTTTTAGAAAGTAAGAAAGCTGAGCGCAACGAGTATTCTGACAGATATGTGTGGACAAACTGCTGGTTTTATGGAATAAATGGCCACCCTTATGTTGGAGGCGAGGCAGACAGAGATGGCACCTACATGCTCAATTTCTTTAAGTGCCAGCCTGCTCTTAACTATGGGTTCCTTAATAAAACTCAGGACTGGCAGCTTTCTCCAGATGATCCTGCTTGTATTGCCACAAGAGAAGCTATGAAGGATGTTATGCGTTTTTGGCTGGATCACGGATGCGATGGTTTCCGCGTAGATATGGCGGATTCTCTGGTAAAAGATGACGATGAGAACAAGTCAGCTACTGGCAAGATCTGGAAGAATATCAGAGAGATGCTAGATAAGGAATATCCAGAGGCAGCAATTGTTTCTGAGTGGTGCAATCCTCAGCAGGCCCTTAAGAGCGGCTTCCATGCTGACTTTTACCTTGATCATCAGGGCAACGGCTATAACACTCTTCTTCGCGATTACGAGACTCCTGGTGGAGATCACTCTTTCCTTAAAAAAGATGGAAATGGCGATATTATGCGTTTTCTTTTGGACTATCTTCCAAAGTATGATGCCACCAAGGAAGATGGCTACATTAGCTTTATCACCTGCAATCATGACACTCCAAGAGCCCGCAGGACTTTGGAATTAGATGAGCTTAAGCTTGCGTGGGCACTTTTCCTGACTCTTCCAGGTGTGCCATTTATATACTATGGTGATGAGATTGGTATGCGCTATTTTGAGCTTCCAACCAAGGAAGGCGGCTACACAAGAACAGGAACAAGAACTCCAATGCAGTGGACAAATGGCAAGAACAAGGGCTTTTCAGAAGCTTCAAGTGATATGCTCTACCTTCCTATTGACGAGTCAGAGGATGCACCAACTGTAGAAAACCAGGCTCAGGACCCTTCTTCTCTTTACAATACAGTTAAGGCTCTTACTGCCCTGCGCCACAAATATGCTGATCTTCAGGCCGATGGTTCCTTTGAAGTCATCTACGCAGAAAAGGAGCAGTTCCCCTTTGTGTACAGGCGTGGAAACCTGCTCATTGCAATTAATCCGTCAGGAAATAAGGCAAACGCAACTCTCTCAGATAAAGCCTTTGTAAAAGAAAAAGATCCTTCCGGCAGTCACTGCGCTTTAAATGAAGTTTACTCCATAGGTGGTTGCCAGATTAGTGGAAATTCCCTTACAATTAATCCACAGTCATTTGCAGTGTTTGAACTTAAATGAAATTGGTCAATACACGAGTTGGGGAGTAGCCGTATGTTCAGAATAAAGAAATTTAGAGTTATCATAGGTTTTATAGTATCAATAATTCTGTTTTTCTTGATGCCTCTTTCTTTTGAGGCTGTTTCTGAACATGGCTACTCTCTTTTTATTGCACCAAAAGGCTCTACTTTCACTTCTCCGCATATCTATCATGAGTCTGTGCTTGATTCTCCATACATCTATCAAGAGTCTGCACTTGATTCCCTGTACTTCTATCATGTATCAGCCGCTTCAAAGAAAGATACCCATGAGCTCACCGCAAGTTCTTTTGCTAAATCTATGAATGTTGGCTGGAATCTGGGAAATTCCCTGGACTCCCACTATCAGGAGCCCACAGGGGATGCAAACCTTGGCCAGGAAACAATCTGGGGACAGCCCAAGATTACCAAAGAGCAGATCGACTATGTAAAGAGCCTCGGCTTTGACACCATCAGGATTCCTGTGTCCTGGTACTATCACACCTATACTGATGCAAACGGAAATCTTCGTGTTCACCCGGACTGGCTTAAGAGGGTAAAAGAGGTAGTGGGCTACTGTTTGTCCAATGACATGTATGTCATTTTAGATTCTCACCATGATGGGAAGATTTTCCACGCAGGGGTCAGTGCCTCTGAGTTTGAGAAGATAAAAGCTGATGTCACTTCTATATGGGGCGACATTTCAATGTACTTTGCAGATACTGACACAAGAGTCATGTTTGAAGCCTTTAATGAGCCTGACAACTACGAGAAATATTGGCAGTTTGGTAAAAAGGCTGCATCTCAAATAAATGAGATGAATCAGCTCTTTGTAAATGTAGTAAGAAGTACAGGAGGCTATAACAGTGAGAGAATCCTTGTTCTTCCGACGCTCCTTGATGGAAATGGAGAAAAATTTCTTGATGCCTTTGTGCTTCCCAAGGACACAGTACCTGACAGGCTTATGGCCACTGTTCACTTCTATCCTCAGTTTTTTGACCAGGGAGTTGAGCCTGTCTTTGCAAGACTTGAGAGTTTTTCAAAAAGAATTGGAGTTCCTGTGATAATAGGCGAATGGGGCACCAAAACAGGCTACAAACCTTCTTCCCTTAGAAGTGTTCACGCGGGAAATTATGTAGCAAGAGCCAAGGCCCACGGACTTAATTGCATTTATTGGGATAATGGCAGCGATTTTGCCATCATAGACAGAAAGAAACTGACCTGCAACCAGGCAATGATAGATGCCATAATGCATCCTGCTGCCTTTACTTCAAACGAAGGAGAAACTTTCTCTGAGTGGAAGGATTTTCTTTTTATGACTGTCGATCAAAGTAGCGGCGCACTCAAGGAAGACCCTAACTGGGGCACGCTGGTATTAAGCCAAGACGGAACAGGTCTTGTGCCTATTCCGGAGGGCGCAAGCACAATGTCCCTGCAGCTTTTGTGCTATGGTGACATGAATACTCATGCCTTCCACTATGTTTATTTCTTTAATAAAAACAATGCACTTGTGGGAAATAAGAACAGTTGGGATGGCTTTACAGATAGCATGATAGAAATCCCAGAGGGGGCTGTAAGTGTCAGGATTGGCATAAACAGCGCCACTAGAAAGACCAAGAAAAAAGAGTACCAGGAGGCTATAAAGAAAAAGACTCTGGTACCCATTGTGAAATTCTACTGAAACTTTTGATTACTAATCACGAATTTCTGAGGAAAATCAGGAATCTATACATTTCCCGCATAGACGTAGTTTAGCTTCTCCCTTGCAACGTCCACCAGTTCATAGATAAGGCGAACTGAAGTGGCATCTCTGTCCATCATTTTAAAACGGGGGAAGAATCTTGAAATGTGAAGGGCGATGTTCTGCCCTATTGTCTGTCCGTCTTTGTCTGTCAGGCCAGCAATCCAGCTGCTAAGCTCTCTCATCTCATCTGGAGTGTCATTTTCTCCAGGGACTATCAGGGTTGTAAGCTCCACATGACAGTGTTTGACAGCCTCTTTTATAAAATCCATCACCATATACCTGTTGCCACCAAGGACATCCCGGTAATAGGTATCTGTAAATCCCTTGAGATCTATGTTCATAGCATCGATATAGGGGATTATCTCATCTAAAACTTCAAGACTTGCCATTCCATTAGAAACAAGCACGTTGACCATGCCCTTTTCATGAACCAGTTTTGCGCAGTCACGGACAAATTCATAGCACACAAGAGGCTCGTTGTAGGTGTAGGCAACTCCGATATTTCCATCTTTTTTATGACTAAAGGCAATCTGTGCAATATCCTCCGGCGTATATTCGTCAGCTCTTTTTCCAAAGGCGTACGCCTCTTCCGACCAGGAAATCTCATAGTTCTGGCAAAAGGGGCAGCGCAGATTGCAGCCAAAGCTGCCGATTGAAAGGATTCTGCTGCCTGGCATGAATCTGGAAAGAGGCTTTTTCTCTATTGGGTCCATGGCCATGCTGGTAATTTTCCCATAGTTAACAGGGGTTACCTTGCCGTCTTTGGTTTGTCTGACGCCGCAGAACCCCAATTTACCTTCCGCTATTTCGCATCTTCTGTAACACACTCTGCAACTTGCCATGGCTGCATCTCCAAACAGTCGTAATATAAGCGCTTGTCATCGCCTCTTCAGTAAATCTACCCCATCAAGAATTGCCTCTATAAGGTTATCCTCAGTATCATATACAAGTTTCAGGGAAAAGAACTTATGGCTCTCGGAGAGCTTACGTAAAAAGATCTTGTCGCCTTCCCAGAGGTTTAAGTCATATATTTTATCCTTGGGCACCCACTCTAGCTTGCCCTCATCGCACTCTTTTGGTTCTCCATCTGGTGCTGTAGCTGTAAAAAGAGACATTAGCTCATAGTCGCCTTTATGTGACACAAATGTCACAAGAGCCCTGAATTCAAGTTCAGAAAGAGGAATATCGTATCCTGTCTCTTCAAAGATTTCTCTTTTTATGCACTCCTCAGGGCTTTCCTCATCTTCAAGATGGCCTCCAACGCCAATCCACTTGTCTTTATTTATGTCGTTCTTTTTGCTGACTCTGTGGAGCATAAGATAATTATTGTCACGTTCCAGGTAGCATAGTGTTGTCAGGCCTTGTCTTCTCATTATGTCATTTCCTTTGCTGTTTTTTATGTATTCTTGCAGGGTATTGTTATTTTGTCGCAGAAAGTCATTCCTTCCGCGAACTTCTACTGATCTTTAAGATGTCTGTAAGGATATCCTTGGTGATCTCCATGTCATTTTCGCAGTCTCTGCTAATCTCAATACTGGACTGGGCAGATGCTGCAACCTCTTCAGAAGTCGCTGAAAGATTGCTGATGGCATCCATAACCTGAGTGTTAGCATCAACGCAGGATTCAACATTATCAGAAATCTTGCCTGCTCTGGAAGTAAGGTCAGATACTTTACTTAGGATTTCCTCAAATTTCTCTCCTGTCTCTGCAATGATTTCGCCCTGCTCATTTGCAGAGTCTACACTCTTTTGCATATTGGCAGATGCAGTGTTTACCTTGTCTATAAGGTCGTCTATTGTAGATGCTATCTGCTCAGCTGATTCCTTGGTATGTTCTGAAAGAGCTCTTATCTCGTCAGCAACTACCGCAAAGCCTTTGCCGGCATCGCCAGCTCTTGCGGCTTCTATAGATGCGTTAAGGGCCAGAAGGTTTGTCTGGCCGGAAATACTAAGGATTGTATCCACTATCTCTTTTACCGTGCCAGCTGACTGCTGAAGGTTAGAAGTCATATCCGCTGTCTCAGCGTTGATTTCAGAAGCTTCATGGGACTTCTTGGTAAGGTCTTTTACCAGGTTGTTACCTGCTGTTATGTTCTCTGTGACTTCATCTGCGTTTCGGCGCATAGCCCTGGACTGGTGAGCAATGTCCTCAAGAGACTTGGTAATATTTGAGTTCATCTCAGTCTGGGTCTGGATAGCCTCTGCAGTATGGGTGATAGCCTTTGATATCTCCTGTGAAGACTCCGCGCTTGATATGACTTTCTCAGAAAGGGATTCCATGGCATCGTTGGCTTCTTCAAGCTTTTCACCAATCTGGATACCAATATTCTTAATTACTTCTGCGTCTTTCTCCTGCTGAGCTGCATTTTCTTCAATTTCATCAATTACTTCTTTATTCTGCTTCTTGCTAAGTCTGGCGTAAAAGATTGCCATAAGCGAGAGCAGAACTGCGAAGATAGCATCTGTCAGCACCGCGATATGCCTGTCTGCAACTTCAACTGAGTATGCGTAAAAGAGAGGAATATACAAAATATTGACAGCCACCACAAAAACTGATGTTGCCAAAGTCAAAACCGGATCCGCGTAGAGAAGAACAAGGATCAAAAGAGCTGGTCCAAAGGCCCACATGTAGGTAATGTGCACAGATCCCAGCATTACTACCAGATAGCTTCCTGCAAGGCACCCCATTAGCAGGTACTTGCCCCTTGTGCGCTTGCTGTACATTACAAAGCTCACAACGGACGCAATGTAGATAAGTATCTGCAAAACAGACATTGAGACTGTATTCATAAATCCCACTCTCTGAGACTGATAGGCAACTGTTGCTATCAGCTCAAAGGCCTGTATTATGCAGGCAAATTTAAAGGCAAGAAGGTTACTCTCATAAATTTGTTTCTCCTGCAGACTCATAGTATCCTCCATTATGATAAATAAACGTAAATTTGAGTACATTATAATTATTTATCATAATTTATGGATATTCTAATAAACATTGTATAAAATTGATAAAATAACTAAAAAGCGATAATCAACTTCTCTTTCTAAATAATATCAGGAAATATTTTGAAATTAACATGCATAGCAAAACGGTAATTGCTGTGTTGATAATATATGGTCTTGGCAGGTGAAAGCTCTTTTCCGCAAGGATCAGCGCTGTCATAAAGGGCATAGGCGGATAATGCAGCACCATTATGTCAAAGCTGCGCCTGCCTATGGACTCAAATGCTTTCGTCCACTCGAATTCAGCAACGATAAGGCTGATCATCAGAATCATCAGTGTTCCTAGGGTTCCTGTCAAAAGAAATAGTGGCGTACTGGGAATATCCAGGGTGTGGAAATTAAACTTCGCATGGAAAAGAATTTCCGACACCGCAAGAATAACTCCGCACATAATGGCTATAAAAAGCCTTCCTGCATTTTTCAGGGATTTAAAATAGGCCCAGTTTCTGCCGATGCACTCTCCCTCTATCAGGAAGAAGACCGTAAGGGGGATCCTGAAAAAAGTTATCAAAAGATATCTGTAAGCGGTATTTTCTGTGCCTGGCAGCATTGCAGATAGCTTTTTAAAAATGGCAATAGAAACTAGCGAAATTGCGCCCAAGGCTAGTAGTACCAATACTCTGCTTTTTCTTTTGTCAAAAGAGACTGCTCTTCTGATAAGGTCATAGACGGTGCGGCCCAGGAAAAGCGCCAGTAAAAACCATATGGGTGCTATTCCCCTTCCTGTAACAAAGGCCAGAAACCGCTCAGAAAGTATGCCTGGCAGCTTGTCCATTTTCCCAGGAATCACGCCTCTTACAAGGATTATTGCAAGAAGATATATGAAACTCCAGATGATATAGGGCACAAATAGCTTTTTTAGGTCGCTTTTAAAGTGGGATGCAGCTCTTTTACCATATATCCCGTTGGTAAGGCCAGTCAGCGCAAAGAACAGGGGCATGTGGAAAAGATATATCACTCTTGCCACTGCAAATTCCGGCGCAGATTTACTTGTAAATTCAATATAAAAATGTCCATAAACCACCAGGATGATGCCAATTGCCTTGGCAATATCCAGCTCTTTTAAGTAAGATGCTGATGACCTGGAGGAAAAGTTAACGGTTGTTTCCATAGGCTATTTCCAGCTTTGCAATAAAATCCTCAAGAATATATCTGGAATCAACGTCAGTATAAATCCTGATCCTTGGGTTGTCTTCTTTGACTGCGGAGGAGGTGTCATCAAGAACAAGGGGCGCCACCGCCTCATGGTAATGGCCGCAGCCCGGGTTTATAGCAATGGCAATGGCCGGAGAATCTCCAAGAGACCAGCTCTCGCCCTGTGTCCAGCCAGCTCCCTCTGAGTTGTTGTAATCAACCATGTTTCTAAAAAGGTGCTGTCCTATCTTGCCACAGGGTGCTATGCGGCGCTGGATCTCGGAAAGTCCGATATTAACTGTAATGTAGACATGGGATGGTACAAGCCATATATTAGTCCCGCTCTGTAGCACGAAATTGGCAGCCTCTATATCATTTACTGAGTTAAATTCTGTGAAAGGCGCTGTGCATGGGGCCTCGCCATGGGTTCCAATCCAGATGACGGTTATCTTGTCCTTTATCTGGGGCTCAACCTGCAGAGCCTTGGCCACATTGGTTATTGCTCCCTGACACAGGATAAAAAGTGGCTTGTCGTCTTCTCTTTTTGCTTCTTTGATAATAAAGTCCACTGCCTCCGAGATTTCTTTATCCTGGCTAAGTGGGCCCTTCTGGCCGTGAAAAACAGGGACTTCTAAAGCCATGGCATCAAGGATAGTCATTATTTCGTCATAGCTCTTTTCCATGGAGCCAGGAATCTTGAAATGCTCAGCAATTATGCCCTTTACAATAAGCTTGGGGCTAAGAAGGGCATGGGCTATCGCGAAGGGGTCATCTGCCTCGCAGGCTGCATCCGTATCCACAATAACTCTGATTTTCTTGTAATCCGGTACATCAAATTCAAATGCCATCTCTTTTCCCTCCAACTATTTCCAAATACTATCCTATAGCAAAATGGCTAATCCTGACAATCCAGAATTAGCCATTTATACTTATGCTACATCGTTATTGAAGCTTACGCCTCTATTGATATCACCCTTGTGATTAACGCCAAAGTCATAATCATTACCAGGAAGGATAGCATTCAAAACAATTCCAAGTAAAGCTGCAATTGCAAGTGAAGTCAGTGTTACAGATATTGAACCAATTGTAAATGTGATACCATCTGAAAAACCAAGTCCTGATACAAGTATTACTGCTGCTACGATCAGATTTCTTGACTTTGTAAAATCAACTTTGTTTTCTACTACGTTACGAACACCTATTGCTGAGATCATTCCATACAAGATAAAGCTTATACCACCAATTATTGCTGTTGGCATTGTACCTATTACATCAGAAATTTTAGGGATGAAACTAACTACTATAGCATATACTGCTGCAAGTTCAACAACCTTGGGATCATATACTTTTGAAAGTTCAAGAACGCCTGTATTTTCACCGTATGTTGTATTAGCTGGTCCGCCAAAGAGTCCTGCTACTGCTGTTGCAAGTCCATCGCCCAGGAGAGTTCTATGAAGTCCTGGATCTTCAACGAAATTTTTATTTGTTGTAGCTGATATAGCAGATATATCTCCAACATGCTCCATCATCGTAGCTATTGCGATAGGTGCCATAACCAAAACTGCTGTAAGATCAAATTTGGCAATCTGGAATGGAGGAAGTCCTACCCAACTAGCTTCTGCCACAGGAGCAAAATTTATGATTGCGCTTCCATCTGCGTTAGTAAAGCCAATTCCATACATTATAAGTGCAACAACATATGAAATCACAACTCCCATGAGGATTGGGATGATCTTGAACATTCCCTTTCCCCATATATTAAAGATAATTACGACAGAAAGAGCAACCAGTGCCAAAAACCAGTTTGCAGAAGCATTTTTTACTGCTAATGGCGCAAGTGAAAGGCCTATACAAATGATGATAGGGCCGGTAACTACAGGTGGAAGGAAATGCATTACCTTTTTTACTCCTACTAACTTAATGATAAGAGCAAGTACCAGGTAAAGAAGTCCTGCAACTACAATTCCACCGCATGCGTATGGAAGCTTTTCTCCATATGTCATATTGGCATATTTACCTGTATTCAAATTAGCAACTGTGGCAAAACCACCAAGGAAAGCAAATGATGAACCTAAAAATGCGGGAACTTTAAACTTAGATAAAAGATGAAATAAAAGAGTGCCAATACCGGCAAAGAAAAGAGTAACCTGGACAGAAAGTCCTTCACCATTGAAATAACCATTAACTATAATCGGAACCAAAATAGTCGCTCCAAACATCGCAAACATGTGTTGCAATCCTAGTAGCGCCATTTTAGGTTTCCCCAACGTCGTGGCATCATAAATAGCCTGTCTTTTTTCTCCCATTTTTTCCTCCTCCAGGATGTATTTAATTTTTTATCATCGATAGTATATCATATACACCAAAAAAAGTATGCTCAGCATCGGATTTTTTTTGCCGGTGCTGAGCATAAAATAAACTACGTAGGAACTAAGTTACAGGCAAGCCTTGATCTTGTCGATCATCTGGCTGTATTCCTCGTCTGTAAGGAACTTCTTTTGAGGATTCATCTCGAATACTCCGCCCCACTCAAACTCGTCCTTGTACTTGGGGACAAGGTGCATGTGAAGATGGCAACCTGTATCGCCATATGCGCCGTAATTGACCTTGTCTGGGTTAAAGGCCTTGTGAATAGCCTTGGCAGCTCTGTTTACATCTGCAAAAAATGCATTTCTCTCTTCATCAGAAATATCCACAATCTCACTAACGTGATCCTTGTAAGCTACGATGCATCTGCCAGGATGGCTCTGCTCCTTAAAAAGAATAAGCTGGCTAACCTCAAGATCACAGATCTTGATACCAAACTTAGCAAGTGGCTCTCCGCCAACACAATATCCGCAATTGTTATCTTTTACCATGATTCCTCCTAAATATAACCTGGCTGGATTCACTTGAATTATCGTACTAACACGTGCAAAATAGCCGGGTTCTTTTGTTCATTGTAACATGTTTTTTAGGCCTATGTGCTATCTGAAAGCAGGTGTGCAACTATTTCCATATTTCTGATTATTTTCGCTTAGCCAGATTCCTCTATGATCTCCAGCTCGTCCGCTGTCACTCTGCACAGATAGAATACCACTTCAACTCCTGCTGCCCTGGCCTCAATAAAAGCCTTGGTAAACTCAGGATCCGTCTCCGTGTTGGGTCTGACCTCTCTGATGCCCTCTCCTTGGATTACAAAGGCAATCCTGGCATGGTACCCTTCTCTTGTCGCCGCAGCAAGCTCTCTTAGGTGCTTGGCTCCGCGCTCTGTTGGGGCATCGGGAAAATAGCCTACGCCATCCCTGAATAAAGTGCAGCCCTTAACCTCCATGAGGTATTTCTCGGATTTTTTCTCCATATAAAAGTCTACTCTTGATTTGCCATACTTGTACTCAGGTTTAATGTATGAGTATTGTTTCTGACTCACAAGATACTCTTTTACCACCTGGTTAGGGGCCTGGGAATCAATGTTGATGATACGGCCATCCTTCTCAACAGCCACCAGGTCATAGGGCGTCTTTCTCTCTGGATTTGCAGCCTTTTCAAGGTACACCGTGCAGCCTGGGATCAGAAGTTCCTTGCATCTTCCCGTGTTCTTAACATGAACAATAAGTTCATCACCCCCGATTTCAACGTGAGCAATGAACCTATTGGGCCTTTTTATGAACTTTGCCTTAGTAATATTCTTATATTTCATATTCAGTCAGTCCATTAGTAGCAATGATAGCATTGTAGGAAAGGGCCACCCATTTGGTCAATTATGAACGAGTCGCCCGGTGCTCTCTGTCAGCCCAGATAAGCGGCACAAGCGTCATCAGCACAATCATAACTCCCGCAAGGAAAAGAGTATTGGTAGGCAGATATTCTGTGAAGCCGTATTCATCTACAAACTCGCCGCTGTTCTTGATGATAGGGTTTGAAATAAGAGGCGCTACTACCATGGGAATCAGCACATAGAACACAATCCTGATTCCCTCAAAGCTGCCTCTTGCATCCTCAGGATACAGGCGCTTGGACCACACCGTGATGGTCTGCAGAAACAGAATGTAGCCTATTCCCACAAAAAGAACTCCTGCCAGAAGATGAGGATTCCATATGGTAGCAGTGTTCACATTCTCAGGGGATACGAAAAGCCCGATGATCAGAAGTCCTATGCTATTAAGTATTATTGCAATGAGGATTATCAGTGATGACCTGTCTGCCCGAATCAGCCTGATTGCTGGAATTGTGGAGAACATAGCTACTAAAAGCCCCACGCCCTCTATAAGTCCCATGGTATCTGCAGTAAATCCCAGATAATAGATCATGAAATTTCCCAGATGTGAGAAATATACGTTAAAAGAAACAAAGTAAACCGCCAGCATGAGATTAACCCACACAAGTTCTCTGTGCTGCAAGTACTCTTTTACATCAAATATGGAAAAGAACTGCTGAGTAAAGGTTCCTTTTTTAGAAGGCTTAAGTCCTGCCACGTCATGCATTCCAAATAGGGACACTATTCCAAGCAGGATAACAAGGCCGCCCATTACAGCAAAGAGCCTCATGTAATTATCATCTGCCCCCACAAGAAGTCCGCCCAGCACAGTTCCTGCTATTGTTCCAATAACAGGCTGAACAGCCAGCGACGCTCCCAGTCCCCCCGCGTTTTCTTTTGTCATATGATCGTTGATCCAGGCATTGTAGCCAATGTCATTGCCCATGGAGCCAAAAAAGCTCATGATGGCATCTGCCGCAACAACTGCCAGCGCAATCCCGGTAAATGCCGTCACATCGCTGTTCCTATGCTTTAAAAACTGCGTCGTTCCAAAGAGAATCGTAAACACGCCCCAGAGGATGTATCCAATTGACACCAGGCTCCGCCTGTTACCCATTCTGTCAGAGACGCACCCAAATAGGAATGTCGAAATTGTGGTTGCCAGCGCCGATATTGCCAGCATCCAGGATATTATCGTCGGATCCTTGGCTATCTTGGCATACACAAAAGTATTAAACCACTGATTCTCCATATTCCAGCACAACTGCCCCGCAAGGCCAAGAAGCCATACCATGGACCAGAAGGTTAGAGTGCTGGTTTTTGAAGTATTGGATTTCATCATTGGATTCCCCCATTTTGAAAAATTGCATTTCAAAACAACGACAACTGTTCATACTCCATTTCTTTTTCCAAAGAATTTCATATTTAATATGTCATACGTCAAAATCTTATTTCGTACCCTCATTATTTTATCCAAGTCCATTAGATGCGAGCACAGAACATGGCTTGTCATAAGTAATCTCCTGTCCATCAACCGTAGTAACTCTGCCACCTGCCTCTTTTACCAAAAGAGCCCCAGCTGCAAAGTCCCATGGAGATAGCCTGAGTTCAAAATATAGCTCCGCCCTCCCTGCAGCTATGCTGCACAGATCAAGAGCCGCTGAACCGCTACGTCTGATATCAAGAGCTTTCTTAAAATATTCAAAAGCCTTCTTGAAAGATTCCTCATTGAGTTCCTCATAATATGGCGACGTTCCGAAAAGAACAATTCCGTTTTCCAAAGGCTGCCTGGAAACCCTGATCTCTTTTCCATTGCAGAATGCCCCCTGCCCCTTCTGGGCCGTGAACATCTCATCAGAATATGGATTGTAAACTACGCCTATACTGGCCTCTCCGTCCTCTATAAGTGCTACAGAAATGCAGCTTTGCTTATAATCTTTGATGAAATTTGTGGTCCCGTCTATTGGATCGACAATAAAAAATCTGCCCTTATCAGAAAATAAAGCCTGCTCGCCCTCTTCCCCGATGAATCCTGCATCCGGCAAAAGAGAAAGCAGCTCTTCCCTTAGGATATTCTCAATCTTCTTGTCATATTCTGTGACAAAATTGGCAGGTCCTGCCTTTTCATCTATTCCAAGGCTCCTCCTGTCCGCACCCAGCATGATAGCTCCGCAGTTTTTTACTATTTGTGTTATGGACTCTAAGGTTGACATTTATTTTTCCTTCTTACTAACGTTCAAATGCTTGAAACGTCTATTACCTACAATTATCCTTACCAAGTAATAACACAAAACTGTCTTGTAAAACAACAGATATGTGTTACTATAAGAATATAAAAAGTGCTACCGATAGACGGTTAGCCCAATATAAACGATAGAAAATTAACCGCTCAACTTACCAGGCTGGGGCGGTTATTTTTGTGTCTTGGAATCATGCTTTCCAAACATGTAACCAAGACTAAAGAAAGTCGCACACAGTGCAAGCACTGCGATCAAGTCACTGATGGTTAGCATAAACAAGTTCCTCCAACAAAGATTTCTCATAAGAGATTTCTATGATTAACGGAGGTCACAGTCCTCCGAGCGAAGGACTAACCGCCTACCGAAAATGGTAGCACAAGGATAATTCTACCAAACATTTGTTCTTTTGGCCATGATTCTTATTTCGCATTATGGCCGGCGAAATATCAAACAATCAGTAAATTCCCAGTAATATCCTGAAATACTCTATAGTCCTGGCAAGTCCTTCCTCCAATTTCACAGTTGGCTCCCAATTAAGTTCCTTCTTAGCTACAACTTGGGGTCAGGCACCACTGTATTATATGTCATCCTTTGAATAACCATTAGTTATTCTCTTAAGTTGACGGTATTTTTACCACAGTGGGGTCAGGCACAAATCTTTGGTATTGCATTTTATATACCTCCTTTTTATTGAGCATCTTTTCCGCCCATTGACATGCTATGGAATACAAGGTTTCCTCCAGATGCAAGTCCCATCACGCAGCCAAAACTTTTTTACCAGAATACTTCTCAAGTCTAAAGAGAAATACCGCCGAAAGCGAGCAAAACACAATTTTCATCACTCCCGCCAGCATCAGCCTCGATGGCGTATCTGATGCTGGAATCTCAAAAAGCTCGTACGCTATCTTAATTGCCGGGGATGCACTCCCCCACAAAACGCAGCAGAAAATTGCTGTTATTACCACTATAGGCGTGTATGTCCAAAGGGATCTTTTTTCTGTCATAAAACCTCGAATCTATTTACACCTGCCAAAAAATTAAAAGCTTTTATTCTTATCAAAACGTGTTTTATCACCAAATAGGAAAGACACAAATCCATAAAGAAGTTAAATCCTATTACTACCATTGGAATTCTTATTCCCAGTATAATCACGATAATTGTACGGCTAAAAACAAGCCAATATCCATTAAGTAAATACAATTGTAAACTATATTTTCCATATTGCTCAAAAGCAGCCTTAATCACATCCCACAAAGAAATCAAATAAATTGTAATGATTCCTAAAAGAGCTCGCATATATTCTACTCCGCATAATTCTATTTGCATTGAAAACAGCCAAAAAAGCAAAGAAACCACAACAATAATAACTGTTTTTTTCTCCCAAATATAGTGGGTTCTTCTCCTATTCCTTTTCTTTATGAAATGTCCTAACTCAAAATAAAACAAATAGTATATTACACGGCTCATCGTGAAACAATCAATTTTGGGGAGAATTAAATGCAATGCCACAAAGACGCTCAACAGTATAAATGTAATAACAAAATGTACACTAATCTTATCTATAACGGGATAAATTAAAAAAATCAAAAACAGTGTGTATAAAAACCAATATTCTCCGCCTTCAAAAACAATCTTCATCAAAGAAGTTCTGATTCCCCGCGGACGATTTACAAGATTTATAAATATTGCTCTCGGAAAAATATCAAAAACATTAAATGCTACATATGGAATCCCAATTCTTTTTATTTTCTTAACTATATACTCACGATAATCACCTTTAAAGGAATAGCAAAAACCAGCGATACAAAAAAAAAGTGGCATATGAACACTAGAAATTAGAACGAATAAATACTCGCATACATTGTTTTGATGAAGATTAATTGGAAAGTATATTATCGAATGATCTAGAATTACTAGCCCAATCGCTATTCCTCTTAATGTATCTATCTGACTATTTCTAATCTTGTTAGTATCACTCATCTGTTTTACCCTATTGATCCTTTATCCCATAACAAATGGGTAAACTTCCCCTTGATTCTTTAATACAAAAACAAAATACCAGTAAAAAAGCAATCCCGCATACATCATAACGCGACCAATAAATTGTGATTTTCCATCATTAGATATGAGTTTGCACATATTTGGGAATACAAAAATAGAATATGCTTCAGGAAACAAAAAAACCCTATAAGCATAGTGACCTTGCCCTCCAATTAGTGCTCCTATCATAGCCAGAAGCATCATATATAAAAAAAAGTAATATTTATAAATATTTATATGTTTCTTCATAACAAGAGCTAAGGCAAGGATAAAAATAGCAGAAAAAATATACATAAATTTACTTTCGTAAAATCCTTCTTTAGATGCCCAAAACAATTTTTTACTAACCAAATACTTATTCAAGAATCCCGGAAAAACATCATTGAGCTTTAGGAATATCTGTCTATAATTCGTACTTATTGTATATATAGCTATAGATATAATTATAATTAAATACTTTTTTACACGTTCCAAATAACTATCGGCTATGAAATACAAAAACGCCATCCCAATTCCAACAACAGCTGATTTATGCAGAAGAATTGCAATGATTTGAATCAGAACTGCATTTAAATATTTTTTTTCTTCAATCAAAGTGACCATATATAACAATGCAGCCATAGCCATAGATTGTCTAACAATATCATATCCCCTTAAATAATAAACAAAAAGAAAACATGCTGTAGACAGCTGTACTGAAACATATTGTCTATAATGCCAGATTGCTTTGAATGTAAAAAAAACAATTATTGCTTCATTTATAAAAAACAACACATGTATGTCACCTATCCGTGACGCCAAATATGTAATAAGTGTATATCCAATTTCAAACCTTCTAACTGTTCTATTTGATAGATAATCAAAAATTGACGTATACTCTTTTGCAATCTTAAACAACGGCTTTTGGTAAGCATCCACATCGCTCCCAATACTTGTCGCTCTCACTCCTGCAACCCCAGATAGCAAAGCTAATGAAACAAACAATAACAGCCATCTTATCTTCTTATCTTCAACTTTGTCTGCCATATCTACCAATATTAGAACGGCAAAAAACGTCAATAAATAAATCACTCTTCACTTGCCCCCGCGAGAATATATGCAATCAGTAATAAATCTTTTCCATTGATTTGCAATCTTAGTAACTGAATAATTACTACGTATTTCAGCACTTCGTTTACGAAATTCCTCTGAAACTTCTGGATTTTTTAACAACCTTCTTACAGCAGTGACTATCGCATCTTTATCCCCAACTGGAACTAATATTCCAAATTTTCCATTCTCTAAGACCTTTCGCGCACCTCCTACAGGGCAGTCTGTTGCTATAGTAGGAACTCCTAATGCCACAGCTTCAAGCATAGCATTAGATATGCCTTCATAATCGGATGTCATAATATAGCAAAACGCATCTTTAATCTCCGAAATCACATTATTTACAACGCCTTCAAATATCACCTTTTCTTCAATTCCTAATTGTCTTACTTTCTTCTGTAATTCCTTTTCCAAATGCCCTTTGCCAAATATATGTAATGATAAATCTGGAAAATCCTGAACAATATCGTAAAAAGCCTCAATTAGTAATGGAATATTTTTTTGTGGTTCTAATCTTGCACAGCAAACAATATGCCTATTTTTCATTTCATTTCCAACCATATCATCGGAAACACACACAGGATTAGCTATCACAGCGCTTTTTATTTTTTTATCGAATAATTTTCTTGCGTCCTCCGTCTGAAAAACCACTCCATCACATTGTGAATACGCCCAGTTTCTACATACTTGTTTTATATAACTATTGGGATATCGTCTAGGATCGTTTCTTTCAGATTCTATTAAAACACATTTTGATTTAATATTTGCTAACGCCAAAATAACATCAGTCCTATATGTAGAAAGAGAAACTACTACATCTGGAGATAATATGATTATCTCTTTCTGTAAAAAGAAATATTCATTTATCATTTCTATATACTTATTTGTGTAGTTTTTTTCTAAATAATGAACATTGATATTATTGGGTAAATCATATTCTACTTCATCTCGAAAAAGAACGCATATATGTATTTCATCATCTATCCTTTTAGAAAATTCCGAGGCAAGAAGAACTGTAACTCTCTCTGCACCACCTCTTAATTGTTCTAACACAAACAATATTTTCATAACACACCTATACTTTTTTCTAAAACAAATAAAAAACACCTTACGGCAAAAGTTTATAATATGCGATCATATTCCTTATTAGTTTTACAGAATAGTATTCTTCCTTATTATCTACAAACATTTGCAAATCCTTATCAGAATAATATAATTCATCAAAATATCTAAAATAGTTTCGATATGTTGCAGAATTTGCGACATCATTATCTATTACGCCAGCCCTCTGAAATAATTGGAGATGTAATCCATGATGTGGTCTATAGCATATTGACTCAGGATTAGAATTCTCAATCAATCTTACTCCTTTGCATAAATCTGGCTGATAACTTGGTAATCCAATTTCAGAGCGTTTAATTAATTCATAGAGAATACTTTCATCATTAATAACACATGGATTCCAAATATTTGATTTCCACTTGTATGTCTTGTCTATCTCATCACACAAAAATTCAATTTCATTACTGACTTTGGGAATATAATCTTTAGGTTTAAAAAAATGCAAACCGCTTAATTGTTTCCATTCCTTCTTGCCCTCAACTACATTTCTTATTGCTGCATACACGCCAAAACTAATACTATTTCGAATAAAACATTTTAGATTTCTATTTTTTCTAATGGTTCTGACAATATTCGAATAAGGAAGCCCTATATAATCACAGTGACGCTGGTGTGCTTCAAACATATTCATTTCTTCCTTGCAAAGAAAGATATCTATATCTCCAATGTAGACCGTATCATATACCATAAGAGACTCGTCAAGAATTGTCCATCGTATAGCCCTTCTAACATAGTTATTACGCAACGCGCCTCTACTTATATTTGTCTTCTTTATGTCTATTATCCTAAATTCTACTCCTCCAGTGTATTTTGACCGAACATCTATTGTTTCTTTATACTCATTAGGTAACTCCTCATCTGAATATATAATAAAATGCGTTCCTGGATAGAGTTTATTAAATGAATATAGATACATAGGAACAAAAGAATAATATTTTTCTCCTCCAAAAACATATCCTATTACACAATTTTTCATGTAATATGTCTCCCAAACATTTTAGTCTTAATACTTTGTAATAACGAAAAAAGTATTTCTTTTTCAGAAACGGAATATACTATAATACTGACTCCTGAGAACACCAGCGTGAACAAAAGAGCATATTCAAACCAAATATAATATGATTTAACAATAATACCTCTAAATAACTTGTTCATAATAAGTGCAAACACTCCAACAACCACTACATCCTCAATAATTCTTTTCCCGAATATACGAACACATCTATTTAGAATATGTTTTTTTAAATATATAACACTTGCAAGCATTCTATATCCTACAGCCAGTAAAGTACCTATTGTCACCCCCACCAATCCATACCTTTGCGTTAATAAAATAGATATTATTACATTTACAAAAAATTCAATAACACAATACATCTGTGTTTCTTTGAAATGTCCTGCCGAAATTATAACTGTTGTATATGGGATTCTAATTATCAAAATGGAATATGATAAAACTATAAGATATGCAAACAGATAATTAATGTAATTTGTATCACTAATCCCCGCTGTATATATCTTAACAAAAGGCACTATCAACATTGCTGAAACACATAAAACCATATTACCTAAAAAATGAAATAACATCTCAAATTTAGTGAATTCTACATTAAGCGTTTCATGTTCTTCAGAAACTATTACTTGCCCAAAGAAACTCTTATAACTGCCTCCAACTGCAGTAACCATCCCCCTAATTCCATTCAGTGGAAAAGTATATACGTTATAGATGGAGATATTTTGCAATGTTGAAGCAAACGTCAAAATAATCGTATCTAAACTAAGAATCAATGTTGAGGCTAAATGTTGTACTAGACCGCTCCATTGCTGGGGGAGCCTGTATTCATTTTCTCCATCATCACTCGTAATATGATATTTTTTTATTACATAAAAATGAAGAATTATCGGTCTAATAAGAAAAACAATCGATGTGATTAGCTTTACAACTTGTATTCCATATTCACATTTTATCGCCCAGCATGTTGCTAACCCATTTGCACAGATTATAACTGTATCAACAATAGAATATATATATATTCGTTGGTCCGCAGCTAATAAAACCTGATCGGTAAGTCCAAACAGATATTGCCCAATCATACTCACCGAGATACTTAACACCAAAGCTACTGAGAAAAAAAACGAATACTTATCAGACCTTGAAAAACCATAATAAAAACATAAGGCCGCTACATATATAACTAAAATTTGCCCTAAAAACCTAAAATACTTCTTTGTAGCAGAATAGATCAATGATATTTCCGAATAATTCCTCTTTACCAACGGTTTATACAAAGCTGCCTGTGCTACAGAAGAGACTCCAAAGTCAAAAAATGTAATTACAGAAAGCATTTGCGTTATAGAATATACGTATCCATTTATTTCAGAACCGTATGTTTTCAAAATAAGTCTAGGAATCAATAACCCAAATATGACCGCCGCTATTTGATGCACTACAGAAAAAATCACATTGTTTCTTAGTTTTCTTTTCTCAAGGGTCATTTCTCTCTATATATCTCCTAATCTTCAGGCAGCCAAATCACAATGACATTCCATTTCTTTTCTCTGCTTATCTCTTTATCCCAAACCTAATCAAAATCCTCCTAAGCATAGAAAAAAAACATGAACCAAAAGCAAAAATATTTTTACCAAAATAAGAAATATTCGCAAGCATTCTTTCATACTTGGGGGCATCTTTATCCTTTGCCACTGTATCTCTATACTTCAATATTTCTCTCCAAATAAGATCTGTATCCTCCTTGAATTTGTATGCCTGCCCTATTACTATCCTATTAATTCTGAACGCCGCACAAGAAGCAGGATTTGTCAATTGGCGGTTTTTCGATGTAATATCTTCAAACAAACTCCTTGAAATATCAATGCAATCCAGTTTTTTTCTGGTATATCGTTCGTTCATTATACTGTCACTTCGGTATCGATAAGCATATAATGCTCTATTAGTAAATGCCATTTTCACACTTTTTTGTATAAACTTATATGAAGTCGCAGTATCTTCAAAATACTTTCCTTCAGGAAATGGAATACTCATTACCAATTCCCTTTTATACATTTTCAATACTGCCCCAGTAATAGTAGGTCTCTGATAGCATAACTTTCTCAATGCTTCAATACTATCCAGCAATTCCACTTCTTCGTGTGCATTTCTCACATTTATTCTGTCCTGTATTATTTTTTCATGCCCTTCCCAAAAACAAATTGCTTTGCAACAAGACATTTCAACTGAAAATGAAACTAACGCGTTATACAACGATTCAACAAACAAACAAGAAATAAAGTCGTCTCCATCAACAAACGTGATATACTCTCCCGACGCTATTTTCACCCCTTTATTTCTTGCTGCTGATAACCCGGAATTCTTTTGACTAACATACTTTACTCTACAATCTTTTCGTGCAAATAGCTCAATCAGATTACCCGTTCGATCAGTAGACCCATCATTAACGATAACTATCTCTATATCTTTATATGTTTGTGCAGAGATGCTCTCTAAACATTTCAAAATATACTTTTCAACATTGTATGCAGTTACTATAACGCTAATAAGCATTTTCTACCTCTATGCCAATATCCAAATCCTTAAATAATCTCCTATAAGCCTTTTCCATTGCATTTACGTTATATGTCTCAATAATCGACTTACGAGAATTAGCCCCCATCTCCATAATTATTTGAGGGTTTTCAAACGCACTTTCAATATGCTTAACATACTCATCGACTTTGCTACATACAAATCCATTTACACCATTCTTTACAACATCTCTGTTTCCATCTACATCGCTTACAATGCACATTTTTCCGACATACATTGCTTCTAAAAGAGCTATTGATAATGATTCCCATTTTGATGTAAATACCAAAATGTCACTCATCATTATTCTCGCCACAGCTTCTGGCCTTGATACCCATCCAGTTATTTCTACATTATCACTATTTAATTCATTTTCTAAAGGGCCACCACCTATCCATACAAAATGAATATCTCTCATTCTTTTTGCCACTTCATTAAAAAGGGCCGGATTCTTCTGGTATACCACCTTGCCAATCATACATACAGTTTTGGCTTTCGAGCTCGTTATCTGTCCTCTCTTTATTAATTTCTCAGCCTCATCTGTAATTTGATCCATTTCATTACAGTTAATCCCATTAGGAATGCAAATAGCAGTTTTGGCTACACCTTTACTAGCTTCCAATTCACTATCTATATCTGCTATTGTAATTACCCTTTTTCTATCAGAAATTTTCTCTATAAACTTATAAAAAGCTCTCTTCTGTTCACTACAATTTTCCATCAAAAAGCTATATGCGTGTGGAGAATACAGAATCCTATACTTATTACTATCAATAGCCCATCTCCCTATCACGCCGGCTTTAGTTGAATGAAGATGAATCAAATCAGGCTTAACCTTCTTAACAATTCTTTTAACATCTAAAAAGGCCTTTAAATCATCCTTAGGTCTTATCTCTCGTGTAAATCCATTTACCTTTATAAATTCAACCTTTTCATCAAATTGTTTTCTAAAATCCGCAGGTGTTTCAGGTCGTGTAGAATAAGCCACAACAACACGATAATCCTTTACTTGCCATGCGCATAAATTCTTTACATAGTATAAAACTCCACTTCCTAAACATTCTGTTATATGTAGAATTGTTTTCATTGAATAAGCACCTGTATTAAAACAAATGATTTTCGCCAAACATATGCAAAGTTCAATCACGGGATTGCATAAAGAACTGTTTCCGAAATGCTTCGCGAGTGATGTCTGACAAATAGTTTGTAGTCTTGGTTAAGTTCTTTAACATATGGAATAATGTCCAAATAATCAGCATTGCTATGATATATACATATCGCTAATTTAGGCTTGTTTCGTCTAATCGTCTCTGCCGCACCGCGCAACGCATCAAGTTCAGCACCCTCGATATCCATTTTGATATATGTTGCGTCACTACATTCTTTTATTCCATCGATAGGCACTAACTCTATCTGATCAGTTCCTGTTGCTTCTTGAGTTGTCCTAGCATAAGCACTTTCTCCTGTAAGATAAACACTCTTTTTGCAATCGGATACTCCTGCCTCAATCATAATAATTCGTTTATCCTTAGAGAAATAATTGCTTAATAAATTAAAATTTTCATGTTCCGGCTCAAGAGCAATTATTTTTTTTATTTTGATATGCTTTTTTTTCGCTACAACCAAAAAATTATTAATTGTATCACCAACAAAAGCACCACAATCCACAAACACCTCGCCATCATTGATATTCAAGAAATCATCAACAAAATACTGGTCCATTAATGAATAAATATTCTTTTTCAGTGGTAATTTTTTTATCCTATATTCTATTAATGCCAAATATATATCTCTACTTTTCTCATCAGAAAGCATCATTAGGTTACTATCTATACTGGATTTCTTATTTTGAAAAAAATCCAAACTAGTCATATTAGTTGTATTATCATTTTCATACTTTCTGCTAAAAAAATAATATGCAATTTCTTTTTCAATTCCTTTTCTTACCAAAAAGCAATTAATTTTAAAAAAAATTGGATTGGTATACATTTTATGATATAGAATACTTAGTATGTTCATATTAGTTATGCTTTCTCAAAAATCATTCAACTTTTATCTTGCCAACTATGTTTATTATCAGATCAAAACAATATTTGTCCTGTTAATTGATACTATATAGATTAATTATAAGCCATATATTGTACTTTTCATAGAAAAAAGCGTAGATTTTGTACCAATTCTACGCTTTTAATCTCATTTTATTCAGTTCTCTCAATGCTTTTAATTCTCTTTAGGTTCTTCATTCTCTAAGCTACTGAGATAATCGTCAATCGCCCCTCTAAAATCTTCTTTCAATTCCTTAAGTGTTTCACCTTCGTATGAAACAATATCATTAGTGTTTTTCAAGTTTTGAACATGCCCATATAAAATATCTTCCTGCATATCAATCTCGATGCTACCTATATATCCTTTATATTCAAGTACATTAGATATATTATTCAAATCAAGCCCTCCTTCTGCAAAAACAAGATTATATCCTTCACCGCATATCCTTTAAAATAGCAGTAATTATGTGGTTTATGAAATGCTAATCTGGCACCGCTTGGCGAAATCAGCATACATCTTGATCCGCTACCTTTTTGAGAAATGGAACATCCTAGCTTCGATGAAAGACTTCTAAGTTCAAAATAAGTGTAATCTTTAGGGACAGATAATAGTCTTTCTATCATCTTCTCTTTTGTTGACATAGTCTAATTATACTCCTTTCACAAATCATACGCATTCTTATCCATAAAGTACTCATGGTTGGAAAATAGCCATGCCTAGAGTTTTAATCGAAACAGTGCATTAGACACACCATTTGCATGACCGCTTGCTCAGAAAGAACAAGTAGTGAAAGGATATCATTTGCCAGAAAGGTTGTAAATGGCCTTAGAACAATCTTTAATAAATCTTAAGAAGTTTACTGTATTTCGAACAACATAGAAAAAGGGCAGCCAACTGGCTACCCTCTAATTCACTATTTCTTTTACCTATGATCAATATGCTCCATCCTTGCCAAATACAGCAGGAAATGTTCTGAAGATAAGTTCTATGTCCTTAAGAAGGCTCATATCCTCGATGTACTGAAGATCGAGTTGAACCCAGCGGTCCCATTTGATCTTGGCTCTGCCGCATACCTGCCAGTAGCAGGTAAGGCCTGGCTTTGCGATGAGGCGTTGCCTTTCGTAGGCATTGCACTCTTCCATCTGGTTGTAGAGAATAGGCCTTGGACCTACTATCGACATGTCACCTTTAATGATATTCAGAAGCTGAGGGAGCTCATCGATTGAGTATCTTCTGATAAATTTACCAACATGGGTAATTCTTGGGTCATTTTTAATCTTGAAAGCATGGCCTGTCTGCTCGTTCTGAGCCTGCATACGCTCAAACTGGGCTTCGGCATTTTTGTACATGCTACGGAATTTATAGATTTTGAAGGGCTTCATGTTCTGGCCTGCGCGAATCTGTGTAAAGAATACAGGGCCGCCATCTTCCAGCTCAATTGCAAGGGCTGTCAAAAGAAATATCGGGGAAAGTAATATCAATGCGATACTTGCAGCCACAATATCGAAGGCTCTTTTTGTCCACTTATAGATATTGGGCTTGTGGTCAAAGATTTCCTGATAATTAAGCTCAATTATCTTTCGTCCAACGACCGCATTGCTTAAAGATTCTGCCCTTAATGTTGCTGTTTTTGCCATATCATAACCCCCTCATAGGTTGTGAATGAGTCTCTAACAAATATATCGGCATATTGTATGAAAATTTAACAGTCAAAACTAAATTTGTTTGATTTTTTCTGAATTTCAGCAATTTTCAGGAAGTCAGTTGCATAAAAACTGCGCAATGTTCCATTTACATTTTATCAATAATACGATTATTCCACTAGTTAAATAATTATTAAATGAATATTTACGCATTATAAAAGCGTAGACTCTTTTGGAATCTACGCTCTTGCCATTCTTATAAAGCTTTTACTTTCAGCAGTTTTTCTTTTACCGCCTCTTCTATAAAGCTATTTAAAGATTGCTGCTGTGAAAATGCATATATAGCTGCTTGCCTATGGATATCACTTCCAATTCTAACATTCAGGCTCCCTTTGAATGCGACTTCCGGCTCTTTTCCTTCTTCTGCACATAATCGCAGATAATCATCTACTGCATCATGAAAATCCTGGACTAATTCATGTGCGTTTGAGCCTTCATATGATATCAATGACCGTATCCCCTGTACTTTTCCAAAGAAAACTTCGTCCTCTTCGGAAAATTCCACGCTTCCTACATACCCTTTATATAGCATTGTGTTTTTCATAGTAATCCCTCCTGCTCTAGCAAACTGATTACCTGTTTCATTTGATATACTTTCAATTCCTTCTGCGGATGAGGTTTATGCATGGTAATCTTGACAGCGCTAAAAGTCTGCCTAGTAGCTTATCTTTTTGACTCATTTCTTCTCCTTAAGTATATAATTTTCTAAACTATTTTGCAACTATTTTTAGTTGCATATCAAAGTGGGATTGCCAGCTAGTAAACTAAGCTGTGGGCAGAAGATTTTCGCCCCTGTGCCTGAAGGGCACAATGATTAGTCTATCAGGAAATTCTTAAGATTTACCATCGAAATTTATTAATGTTTTATGTATGTCAAAATTTTGATTTTTTATAATCGTAGTAAAAGCGTAGACTCTTTTGGAATCTACGCTTTTGCTAGTTTTATTATTCTGAAAATTATTTAACCTTCCTATTTCCCGCAAGCACTTCTCTATAGTCCTCAAGATTTTTCTTGAGGAGGTTAGGAATATCAAGCTCGTACGGGCACTTTGAGAGGCATGCGCCGCAGTGGATGCAGTCGTCAATCTTGTTCATCTCTGCCTGCCAGTAATCATTTAACCAGGAATCGCTTGGAGCGCGGCGGAGCATGAGGATCATGCGGTTGCACTGATTGATCTGGATGCCAACGCTGCAAGGCATGCAGTATCCGCAGCCGCGGCAAAAATCACCCATAAGGTCATTGCGCTCTGATTCGATAAATGCGCGGATTTCGTCATCCATAACCGGTGTGTTATCCATGTAGGAAAGCCACTCATCAAGTTCAGACTCTCTCTGGATTCCCCAGATTGGAACCAGGCCATCAAACTGAGAAGCAAAGGCCATAGCTGCCTTGGAGTTTGTGATAAGTCCGCCTGCAAGTCCTTTCATGCAGATAAAGCCTACGTTGTTCTTGTTACAAAGGTGGATAAGGTCTATTTCTTTTTCCGTAGCAAGGTAGCTCATAGGATACTGAACAGTTTCGTAGAGGCCAGACTCAGCAAGTTCAACGGCGACGCCGAGCTTATGCGCTGTACCGCCAATATGTCTTATCTTGCCCTGCTCCTTTGCCTGCTGCATACATTCGTACATGCCTGAGCCGTCGCCTGGTTTCCAGCACTGTCCCATAAGATGGAACTGATAGATATCAATATAATCTGTTTTCAGCTTTGCAAGTGAAGTTTCAAGATGCTGCCAGAATTCTTCTGGTGTCTTGGCTCCAGTTTTGGTAGCGATTATTATGTCTTCTCTTTTTACATAGCCATCTCCGAAGGCTGCGCCAAGCTTCTCCTCACTGTCGCTATATGCTCTTGCAGTGTCAAAAAATCTCATGCCTCCATCGTAAGCTTTTCTAAGTATCTTAACTGATTCCTCAAGGGAATCCCTCTGGATTGGAAGGGCTCCAAAACCGTTTTGGGGAACGCATATGCCGGTGCGTCCAAGTGTGACATTTTTCATGATGAAATCTCCTATGTCTATGAAAACTCCAAAAATGATTATTGGTGACAAATCGGTATCTCTTTTTTCATTGTAATGCATAGCGAGCAAATGTGGTAGTCCTGCATCATTATGATCATTTCTGTGATGCAGGGCGTACGATAATTCCAATTTTGCATCACTTGTCGCTGGGATTGTCATGCAAAACACTTGATTATTTTTATTCTGCATCACTTGTCGCTGAGAATGTCATGCAAATCACTTGATTATTCTTATTTTGCATCACTCGACGCCAGACTTGTCATACAAATCACTTGATTATTCTTAATTTGCATCACTTGACACTGAGATTGTCATGCAGAACACTTGATTATTCCAAATTTGCATCACTTGACGCCCGACTTGTCATGCAGAACACTTGATTATTCTTAATTTGCATCACTTGACACTGAGATTGTCATGCAGAACACTTGATTATTCCAAATTTGCATCACTTGACGCCAGACTTGTCATGCAGAACACTTGATTATTCTTAATTTGCATCACCTGCTGCCAGACTTATCATGCAGAACACTTGATTATTTTTATTCTGCATCACTTGACGCCGGACTTATCATGCAGAACACTTGATTATTCTTAATTTGCATCACCGGAAACAAGGCATATGCCACCCTGGATACATATCTTTTTTACATAGCCCTATTCTGAAAAGTCTGCTGAGTTCTAAGCTGGTTAACATATGTCTGATTCTGTGGTGTATAGCCAAGAAGTACCTCAGGGTTTCTAGCGCTTATAGTAGCAAAAATCTGATTCAGCACTTCTTCCTTGCCTCTTGCAGCTCCTGGCATATCAGCAATAGATACTGTTGAAAAATCTTTTTTCATAACCTTCATGTTGGTCAGGGTTGGCACCATATTTGTTCTCTGGTCATATCTGTATGCCCACAAAATATTGTTGTAAGGAACTATCTCCAGTCTGTTTCCAAGGCTCACTATGCAAGTAGAAGTCAGGAATACTCTACATTTCTTGATATATACAGTCTGTGGGCTATAAAGCTCATTGGTAATATACTGAGCCTGATACTCGCTAAGTCCATTTAAAGCTCTGTTGTAATGATAAAGTTCTAATCCTGCAGCTATTAGTAGTATCAAAGCAAAGATACCCACAAAGACTCCGCCGAGATATAGATTGCTGCTAAACTCTGTGCCTCCATTAGGATTAATGGCAACACCTGCAAAATAGGTATCAAAGTCTTCTCTGGTAATGATCTTATCAGGATCTGTTTCGCCTTCATTATAGGCTTCTATAGCGAATTTAATAGCATCTTCATCATCTATCTTTTCGATAACACCTACAAGATCATAATAGCCATCGCTATCTATGCCAGCTACTATTTCTTCATAGTTGCTTTCAACCGCTTTCATGATATAAATTTCATCACCGTCAGAAATAAAATAATAGCTGGGGCCTTCATCATAATATGCAAATTCATAGGGCTCTGTGGTGATTTCCACATATGCATAAATGTCATCTTCAAGTTTCTGTTCGTTATAAGCCTGTCCAAATGGGATAGCTTCATACATCTTATTTTGATTCCAGTAATAGCCTCCCACAAACATTGCAATTGTTACAGCTGTCAATATTGCGCCGATGATCACTCCGGCAAGTTTCCCGTTATAAGCCTTTTTAAAGGCTGGATGATCAATTTTATTCATTCTAGTTCCTCCCCAAAATATAATTCTTCCGAACCAAGTATCATCTTGGCTAAAATGATCTTCATTTTTTCTTGGACTGCAATTTTTCAGCGATGACGCATACTAAAATCATAATTCCAGCGAATATCAGTACTCCCCCTCGCATGGTAGCATAATATATTGGTTTTATTGATGTTTCAGCTGTTAATATTGCGATTATTCCAAGTATAATTGCCATTACAGCAAATACTACGTATAACCAATTGCTTTTCTTGTTTCCCTTTTTCATAATAAAGTCCTCCAATCGCACAAACGTTAAAAATATATCACGTTTCGTCCATCATATCAACAATACGCATCCGTTTTATGTTGCATGCTTAGGAAAAAAACAATCCCATGGCTTAACATTTGATCGAGTAAAAGACGGCTAGTCTTCCTACTCGTCTGCGAGCCGCTGGTCAGCTTAGCTGACATATTTCATATCAGCAGCTCTGCAAAATAAGCCATGGGATCTTTTCATATTTCTTTATGTTTGATTAGCCAACATATTTTTCAAGAGTCTTTCTAACTGCGCCAGTTCCTGCAATGAGCTCTACAAAGTAGCTGACAACTCTGTCTGCAAGGCCTACTTTTTCAAGGTCAACTCCAAAGATTGTTGCATCCTTAAGAAGCGGAAGAACCATAGCTTTGACTTTTGCCTCATCAGTTTCGCCAAGCTTTATATCTTTTACGAAGGCCTGAGCCTTTTCCAGAAGTGGATCTGGGCTTAGGTCAAAAGAGTTTCCGTTGTCATCAAGGCCCATAAGATAGCGGAGCCATCCTGCATAAACAAGAGGAATAAGCTTAAGATCCTGCACATCGAGCTTATCAGAAGCAGCATAAGCCTTAATTGTCTCGCCAAATCTGATCGGAAGCTTCTGTGAAGTGTCGCAGGCGATACGCTGTGGTGTATCTGGCATGAACACGTTAGGAATACGCACATTTACTACAGTGTCAATGAATTCCTGTGGTTTAATAACGCCAGGATCAGTAACAACAGGAAGTCCCTCAACGTAACCGATTGTCTTAACGAGTTTAACAAGTGTCTCGTCCTTCATTTCGTCAGAAATCTTGGTAAATCCAAGGATACATCCGTATACAGCCAGTGCTGTGTGAAGAGGATTAAGGCAGGTGCAAACCTTCATGCGCTCAACCTTATCCACAGTTTCTTTATCTGTAAAGATCACGCCTACCTTCTCAAGAGCTGGTCTTCCATTTGGGAACTTGTCCTCAATTACCAGATATTCGCTCTCCTCAGCGTTTACAAAAGGGGCAACCCAGGTCTTCATTGAGGTTACAACTGGCTCAAGCTCCTCAACACCGTCGTTTTTGAGGATTTCGTTAACGCTTTCGTCTGGTCTAGGTGTAATCTTGTCGATCATGGACCATGGGAAGGATACTAAAGACTCGTCCTCTATATATGACAGGAAGCCTCCATCTGCCTTGCCGTTTTCAGTCCATGCCTTGGCAAAAGAACTTACGGCAGCAAATAACTTATCCCCATTGTGGGAGCAGTTATCTGTGCTGACCATGGCAATTTTCTTTTTACCTGCAAGATATCTTGCATACAAAAGAGCTGAAACCTTACCGATGTAGCTCTGGGGTTTCTCCGGACCATTCTCAAAATCCGCTGCAACAGCTGGAAGGGTTTCCCCTGCGCCGTTTACAAGGCTGTAACCTTTCTCTGTGATGGTGAAGGTTGCAAGCTTTAGCGAATCTGCGGAAAAGATATCCTTAAGACGCGCAAACTCTTTTTCATTGTTAGAATCCAAAATGCAAGACTCTGCAATGCTCTCTACAACAGACTTTTCAACGTTTCCATCAGCCTTTAATGTAACAAGGATAGACAGATCGTCGTGTGGTCTGTACATCTTTTCAATGATTTCATAGTCAAAGCCCTCAACTACCGTTATTCCCTTGCTTGCAAAGCCTTCCTCAAGCATCCTCTGTGAAAGATTTGCCTGAAATGCTCTAAAGATGTTGCCCGCGCCAAAGTGCACCCACTCTGGATTTGCCTTGGTTTCTTCTATCATTTTATTTCTGTCAAAAGAAGGAACAAAATAGCCCTTCTCTTTCCAGGAATTATTGTTTTTTAAACTTTCATAATTGAGTTTCATTTTATAATATCCTCTTTTCGTTATTGAACTTATTCTCAGCGTTTCCCGCTTTTGCAGCGTACAAAGTAGGCGGCGTAATTAGCTGTTTTCCACCAGAATGCACTGGTTTATTCTTCTATCACACTCCGCGCTGATGTGATTTCTCAATAGCTTCCCAAAGTCCGTTGATGTATGTTGCACCAAGTGCTCTGTCATAAAGGCCATAGCCTGGCATAGCAACTTCGCCCCAGATCATTCTGCCGTGGTCAGGACGGATAGGGCCGTCAAAGCCTGTCTCATAAAGTGCCTTAACTATCTCGTACATATCAAAGGTTCCATCTGATGAAAGATGTGCTGACTCCTCGAAGTTTGTAGGAGAGATAAATCTAAGGTTTCTTACATGTGCAAAGTGGATTCTTCCTTCAAGGGCTCTGATCATGTGTGGAAGGTCGTTCTCAAGGCTTGTTCCATAAGAGCCTGAGCAGAATGTAACACCGTTGTGTACATCATCAACAGCCTTCATAAGCTTAAGGATATTCTTTTCGTTGTTGATGATCCTTGGAAGTCCGAATACTGACCATGCAGGATCATCTGGATGAATAGCCATCTTGATATCATATTTATTACAAACTGGCATGATTGCCTTGAGAAAATAAACGATATTCTCAAAGAGCTTGTCCTCGTCGATTCCTTTATAGATTTCAAAAAGCTCTTTTACATGAGCCATTCTCTCTGGCTCCCAACCTGGCATTACAGTTCCGTTTGTGTCGCCAGAAAGTGATTCGAACATTTTCTCAGGATTGATGGCATCAACTGCTTCCTGTGTGTAGGCAAGTACTGTTGAGCCGTCAGCTCTTTTCCTTGCAAGTTCTGTTCTGGTCCAGTCAAATACTGGCATGAAGTTGTAGCACACCATGTGGATATCTTCCTTACCAAGATTTTCCAGGGTGTCAATGTAGTTCTGGATGTGCTCATCTCTGTCTGCTGTTGCAGCCTTGATAGCATCAGATACGTTTACAGACTCGATACCTGCGATGTGCATATCCTCTGCAGCTACATCTGCCTTGAGGGCCTTGATTTCGTCCTGAGTCCAGAGCTCGCCTGCCTGTTTATTATAAAGAGTTGTGATAACTCCCTTTACTCCTGGGATTTGTCTGATCTGCCATAGTTTTACTGTGTCGTACTCTTTGCCGTACCAGCGAAGTGTCATTTCCATGTGATTGTTCTCCTTTTGTGCATAACTGCTATTGTCCCCCACAGACCTGTTTCTTCTGTAGCTTTGTAGTTGCAGAAGTGCTTGTCGTTAGCATATTTCTTTTTCAATAACACTTTACTTTTTTAGGGAGGGATTTGGAATTGACGGTCTTGTTTCTTATATTGCAAAAGTTGCGGTGCGCAGATATAATTATGGCTGTAGTTTTCCTGCAGGACACCTATAAAAACATGGGTTTCTACGATTTTATATGCTTTTAAGGCAGCTATAACTACAAATGTTACTCCAACTAGTCCACAACCAGAAGGATCACAAGATATGAAAAACAAGCTTCGCTCATCTTTTAACTCCAGACAGTACATGCTTTCCTCTGACTTTGAGGTGTACTACTACTCTGACAAGAATTTCCGAACACTTCAGCCACATGCCCACGATTACTATGAATGTTACCTCTTTCTAGAAGGGGATGTGACCATGGAAATATTTGGAAATCGCAATTTGGCTAAGGATGAAGATAATTCCGGAAAAGAAAGTGCTGCCTCCAGAAAGGGGCAAGATGATTTCCACAATTCATCAAAAGTCCAGCAATACAAAATGACCCCGGGGGATCTGATGATAGTTCCTCCAGGGGTTTCGCACCATGCTATAATGCACGAATCAGATGAATACTATAGACGATTTGTCTTTTGGATCAGCAAGGACTGCTGCAATAGTCTTATAAAAGAATCTGTTGATTACATGTACCTTATGCAGAGAGCGGAAGCCTTCAAGAAATACATCTATCATCTGGCTCCTGCTCAGTTTCATCAGGTGGAATCTAAGTTTCTGCGTCTCTTAGAAGAGACAAGTCAGGACCGTTATGCCAGCGATGCATTTCGTCATATCTGTCTTTGTGACCTAATCCTGACTATCAATCGCATAATCTACGATGAAGATCACAATAATGCTGGCAGCGATGAACTGACTCTTTTCCAGAATATCCTAAGCTACGTAGAAAATAACCTTGAAGAAAGCCTTAGCCTCGATGATGTAGCTGGGCAGTTTTTTGTCAGCAAGTATTATGTTGCACACCTGTTCAAAGATACTCTGGGCATCTCGCTTCATCAGTACATAATAAAAAAGAGGCTTTCAGAGTGCCGTGATGCCATAATAAGTGGAAAGGGCATCACCAGCACGTATGAGCGCTTTGGTTTCCGCGACTACTCTAGCTTTTTCAAAGCCTTCAAAAAAGTATACGGTATGTCTCCCAAAGAATACCAGAATATTTACATGAATAAGCTCCCTACATGAATGAGTTTCCGCTGATCAAGCACTCTGACATCTGCTCAGAGCGTCACATTCAGCCCTGAAGGCCATTGGACTGTCTGATCATATCTTCTACAACGATGTCGTAGATCTCACCAACTGTATTGCAGTATTCAAGCACCTTCCAGGGCTCGTTGGTATGGAAGTGGATCTTAACAAGATCCTCATCTCCTGCTGCAATAAGTGAATTGCCCTCGAAATTCTCTGTGATGTAATCTGAAATCTCGTCCTCATCAAGATCCTTGTCTCTGCGATCTATGAGAAGCTGAGTATCATAGCGATACGCAAACTGATCGTCCTCTGCATCAATACTGTTTACTGCCATTGTTTTGTCCTCCATTCTTTTCAATTAGCAAGTTATATAAAGTCTGTTCTGTGTGGAATTCCTTCATAAGGCTTTCCACTTCATCAAGGGCCTTTTGTCTTGCGCCCTTGGCGCCCATTGGCTTCTTGACGGCCCTTATCAGGATGTTCTTGGGAGTATGGGCGAAGTCTACAAACTCAAGAAGCTGCGTTCTGTAGCCCATATATTCCAGAAGATTTCCTCTTATGGCATCTGTAGCCAGGGCTGCAAATCTTTCTTTTATTATTCCATACCTGGTCAAAAGAGCTAGATCATCGCTTTCTATCTGCTTGTTAATCTCATGCTGACAACAAGGCACGGAAAAGATCATCCTGGCATTCCACTGCACTGCGTTATACAGGGCGTAATCGGTGGCTGTATCGCAGGCGTGGAGCGTAATTACCATATCCACATCAAATGGTGCCTTATAACCATTGATATCCCCAAGCTCAAAATGCAGATTCTCATAGCCGTACTTCTGAGCAGCCTGATTACACTTTTTTATCACATCTGCCTTAAGGTCAAGACCTATAATGTTGGCGGTAATGCCCTTTATCTCAGTCAGATAATAGTACACCACAAAGGTAAGGTATGACTTGCCGCAGCCAAAGTCTATGACGTTTAAATGCTGAAGCTTCCCGCTGTCTATCTCATCATCAAGAATTTCCAAAAAGCGGTTTATCTGCCTGAACTTGTCATACATGGACTTTACGACCTTGCCATCTTTGGTAAAGACGCCCATATCGACAAGCGGAGGGACATCTGAACCCTCGCTGATGATATAGTTCTTTTGCCTGTTATGGGAAGAACTGGTCTGGACCTTTTCCTCTGCCTTCAGGGCTCTGCGCTTGGTGCTAAGTTCGCCCTTTTTAGACAAAAGAAATATGTATTCATAATTATCAGTCCAAAGGCTCATCTGCCTCATCTCAAGGTCAGTTATGATTCCTTCAATCCGGCCTGCAAGGTCAGATGCGCTCACATTCTCGTGAAAGACCTGCTTCTGAGTGTACTTGGAAATCTGATAACTGCAGTTTTCGACAGACTTTTCGCTGCAACAGGAAGCATTGGTATTTCCTGATGTTCCAGTCTTGGCAGCTTCAGCATTCTTGCCGTCCTTGCCTGCAATCATCTGGATATCTATTTTCCTGTACTCAGATGATTTTGACTTGGGCTTACTGATTATTCCCCTTAGAATAACCTCTTCTTCAATTATCTTTTCTATTTTTTCTCTTATCACTACTTACAATCCTATTCCTTAAATCAAGACAGGGCCTCTATCTCGTCAATGATGCTGCCGATGTAGTCGATGGTATCTAGAAGAGCTGCATCAGTTGTTACATCAACGCCTGCCATCTTGGCAAACTCAACAGGAGTTACGCTTCCGCCAGCTTTAAGAGTCTTTTTCCAGTCATCTACTGCGCTCTGGCCTTCACGTCTGATTCTCTTCATGACCTGAGTTGCAATTGTAAGGCTTGCGCTGTAGCTGTAAGAATAAAGTCCCATGTAGTAATGTGGCTGGCGCATCCAGGTAAGTTCACAGCCTTCTGTAAGCTCAACTTCATCGCCCCAGAATTTCTGCAGAACACCCTTAAAGATCTCATTTAAAGTTTCAGCAGGAACTGACTCGCCCTTATCAACACGCTTGTACACTTCTCTCTGATAAGCAGCCTCTAAAAGGTGGGTTACAAAGTTGTGGTAGTAGGTATTTGAAATCTGAGAAGCAAGTACCCATCTGCGGAAGCGCTTATCCTCTGTATTCTTGTCCTTGAGATACTCAGCCATGAGAAGCTCATTTATTGTAGAAGGAGCCTCAACCACGTACTGTGAGCATTCGTTGTCAAAATAGCTCTGATGCTGCTGGCAGTTGTAGAAATGTCCAGCGTGTCCCAGCTCGTGAGCAAGGGTAAAGACATCACTCATTCTCTCATTCCAGGATAAAAGAATATATGACCCCTTCTGGTATGGGCTTGCACAGAAACCACCTGTTGATTTACCAACGTTCTGGGCAAAATCAATCCATCTCTCGTCGTAAGCTCTTTTAAGCATTTCCTGATACTCTGGGCCCATTATTGAGAGTCCGTCAAGAATATACTCCTTTGATTTCTCAATAGTAACCTTTGGGTTGTATTCTGGATCAAGAGGAAGCTTAAGGTCTGCGTAGGTCATCTTATCAAGGTTATGCGCTTTCTTGATAAGTCTTGCATATTTCCTCATGTGTGGAGCAAGCTTTTCCATGATAAGGTCAATCTGACGATCGTACATTTCCCTTGTAACCTTCTGGGAAAAGAGAAGGTGATCAAATACACTGTCAAAGTGTCTTATCTCAGAAAGTATCTTCTCAGAACGAACTCTTGCGCCGTACTGAGCTGCTGTAGTGTACATGTAGTCTCTTAATTTCTCAGAGAAAGCCTTAAATGCAGCTCTTCTGACTGCTGTGTCCTCTTCATATTCATAGTCATCCTCAAAAAGAGAATAGCCAAGCGGATATTTTTTTCCATTGACCTCAAAGTCAGGGAATTTCATGTCTGCAAGCTTGGTCTGCTCGTACATCTGATAAGGAGCGCTTGTTACCTCCTGCATTGAAACAAGAGTAGCCTCTGTCTCTGCACTCAGCATGTGTGGTTTAAATCTAAGAACGTCCTCAAGATAGTTCTTTGAGATAGTAGCGGTATCAATAGCCTCTTTTATCACATTTTCAGGAGCCTGAGCTATTTCACTGTCGATAAAAGAAAGCCTTGCAAGCTCCTTCATGTACTCACCAATTACAAATGCATCTGTCCTGGCATTTTCTGCGTCTGTATAATCCACTGAAAGATTGAGATTTGAGTAATTTGATACGTGATCTACCATGATCAGAAAATCATTGTACTTTGAAAGGCACTCATTTATTGTCTTACTGTCAGTGAGCTTTCCTTTGTAGTTTTTCTCAATCTCTGCGCTAAGGCTCTTTAGAGCATCAAGCCCTGCTTTCATATCTTCTTTTGTCTTATAAATTCTGGAAGTATCCCACTTTAAATTCTCTGGTACTTCACTTCTTTTCTTTAATGTCTCTGCCATCTGGTCTCTCCATTCGTCTCATGTTCTATTATCAAAAGAATTGACTCCTGCAGCATACACTGTATGAGCATTGTTCAGCACTCATATCTGTTTGCGCCGCAATATCATCCCAGTGCATCCCTGTAGATCTTCTCTACCGCTGCCGCATCAAGTGGTCTGATACGGGATAATTTTACAGTATCATTCATTGTAGCATCAAGTGAAAGAGCCTTCAAATCCTCATCAGTAGGGTTAACACCCAGCTCTTTAATGCTTGTTGGCATCCCAATTGATCTAAAGAAATCAACAGTCTTCTCAATACCTTCAAGAGCAGCCTTTGTGTCATCTTCTTCTGTTACATTCCAGACCTTTCTGGCAAATCTTGCAAATCGGTCTGTAGCGCCCAGGTAAAGCTCTTTTGCCCAAGAGCCCCAGACAGCTGAAAGTGAAGCTCCGTGAGTTGAGTCATAGCGGGCTGACAGCGCATGTCCCAGCTTGTGAACTGAAAAGTCCTTGCCGCGGCCAACCTCTGTAAGGTTGTTGTGGGAAAGACTTGATGCCCAGAATACTTCACACATTGCATCGTAGTCTGAAGGGTTTTCCACAATTATCTTTCCGTTCTTTATCACAGTGCGAAGAAGTCCTTCTGCAATCTCATCTGTCATGTCGCACTTGATTCCCGGAATAAAGTACCTCTCCATGGTGTGCATGCAAATATCTGTAACGCCTGCTGATAACTGGTTCTTTGGAAGTGTCATGCCAAGCTCAGGATTAACTATTGCAAATCTGCAGCGGTTAAAATCAGTGTTGATACCGGCTTTTTTGCCAATTGCTTCGTTGGTGAGGACTGCAGAATCGCTCATCTCGCTTCCTGCAGCGGCAATTGTAAGAACTGCGCCCACTGGAAGAGACTTTGTAAGGGGCACCTTTTTAGTCCAAAGTTCCCACAGGTTCTGGTCCTTGTTGGCTGTTCCGTGGGCAATTGCTTTGGCAGTATCTATGGCGCTTCCGCCGCCAATACCAATTATTATATCTGCTCCAAACAAAAGAGCTTCCTTTATTCCTTCCTCTGCATGAGCAAGAGTTGGATTTGGCTTGGCTCCGCCAAATTCCTTGTATTCAAGGCCTGCTGCCGCAAGAGATTTCTCTACTCTTTCAAGGAGTCCGCTTTTAATTACGCTACCTTTTCCAAAAACAAGAAGCGCTTTCCTGCCATATTTAGCTGCAGTTTCTCCGGTATTTTCCTCAACGCCTCGTCCGAAAACCACTTCTGTTGGTGTATAAAGTTTGAAGTTTTCCATCTCCTGTTCCTTTCTTTTATTACTTTGCTAATTTCACACGATAAAATTTCGCCTCTGTAACCATCTTTTACAGCTTATATTTCACATAAAATTCCATCATTCCGAAGAACTCTCTGACGCAGTAGTGTATACCCACTGGGAAAAGAGTTCGTGCAGGAACTGAGTACACATTTTTGTAGCCGACCTCTCTGGCAATTGACATAGCGCGAAGTTCATGGAAACCATTAGTCACAATTCCTACAGATGCATCAGCATCGCCTATTATCTCAAGGCTGAACTTGAGATTCTGCTCTGTGTCAGCTGACTGGTCCTCCAAGATAATGCGGCTCTCATCAATCCCATAAACTTCTGATAGCCTGCGCTTTGCAGCCTCTGCTTCACTGATATCCTCATGTCTTCCCTGTCCGCCAGAAGCCACAGCCTGTGTGCCTTCATTTTCATTAAGGTACTCTGCTGCCTTCTCAATTCTTGCTTTAAAAGGATTTGAAGGCTCAGTTCCACGAAGTCCCGCTCCAAGAACAATGATATAATCAAGGTTCTCCTGTGGTTTTGCCGTCATGGCACCAATTATCCTTACCTCAGTAACAATGAATATTCCAAGGCAAAGTGCAAATACTACCCTGTATATCCATTTAAGTGCCGCAGGAATCTTTATCTTTTCCCGGCCCTGGAGCCTAGCCTTTATCATCCCTACTCTGGCAAAAGAAAAAACGGCTATGAGGATCCATATCCAAACCCAGGAGAGCTTCGGGCCTCCGCCATAGGCAAGGCAGGTAAAGAAATACAGAACTGACCACACTCCCAGAACAAAGTACAGGTAAAGGCTGATCTTGGAAAATGCAATGCCCGCCTTACTCATATGCCTTGCAGTGGAATTAGCATCATCACTACCAATATTTTCCATTGGTCTTGTCAGTTTCCCAAGTCCCGCATATCTGCTAGTCTTATCTTTATATGTCCTATAGTCTTCTCCGTAAACTTCCTCAAGGAATTTTTCCTCCTGAAGGATCTGCAGATGAAGCATCAATATAGCCCAGACAGTTACTGCGCATAGGACTGGATTACCAAACATAAGTAGTATTCCAAGGTACACAAGATCAAACCCTAAAAATGCAGGATTCCTGGAATACTTGTAAATGCCTGCGGTAATGAGATTTCTTTTGCCTGTATCTGTCTTGGCAACTCCCGCTCTCCAGCTGTCCTTCATGGTCCAGACAGCCATCAGGAACACAAGGTCCCCAAGGAATGCCAAATGCATGCCAATTACCCTGAACATGATGGTGAACATGCTCCTGCCATAGGCTATTGAGATAACCTCTGTAATAGGTGCTGCGATTGTAGCAATCTTCATCACGGCTTCGATGTAAAAGCCCCTGTCGTGAACCTTACTTTTGGCTATCTGATTAGTCACTATGCCCTTTTGCCTCTGCAAAAGCATCTTGGCGAAGTAAATTAAATAAAAAACAGCAATGAAAAATAAAGCAATTAAGCGATAAGTCATTTTCTAGTACAATTCTCCCGTCTTTTTCATACCATTACTGGCTTGTGATCATGCGATAGGAAGCGTCAGCTCCGCATGGGGCTCAGCTCACTATGTCTGCGAAAGTAGCCCTTATAAGAGAAACAATATCACCTGGTGCTACTTCTATCTGATAACCAACCTTGCCGCCGCTGACAAAGATTTTCTCATAGCCCTCTGCTGTCTCATGTATAAATGTGGGAAACTGCTTTTTCATGCCAATTGGAGAGCATCCGCCGTGTACATAGCCTGTAAGGGGCAGTAGCTCTTTTTGCTTTATCATGCTGACAGCCTTCTCGCCTGCTGCCTTGGCAGCTTTCTTAAGATCAAGTTCTGCCTGTACCGGAACTACGAATACATAGTAGGCCCCGCTCTTGCCCTGGGTTACAAGGGTCTTGAACACTTTCTTAGCATCCTCTCCTAGTATCCCTGCTATTTCTTCACCAGTAAGTGTTGCGTCCTGCTCATATGTATGGCTCTCATACTGTATTTTCTTGCCATCAAGGACACGCATCACATTCGTTTTTTCTTCTTTCTTCATCTCTTTTGCTCCAATTTCTCTGTATCTTACTGTCTTAGAGTATCACGTTTTGGGAAAAGAAAAAAGAAAAAGCCAGACAGTGCGAACTATCTCCGCAATGTCTGACTAAAGATGAACCGTTGACTCCGTCCCTAGTACCATTTTGGCTTAGAACGTATATGTTGCTACGTACTCAGTCTGCTCTGGAAGTGCAAGACCAGGGTCTTCTACAGAAAAGACTGGCTTTCTTCCTTCTTCTGTTAACTGGGTTTCAAAGTGGTATAGTGCTATTCCAATATCTATCTTCTGAAGGTCATAGTCAGGAGTCTGAAATCCCTTGTCCTTCTTTTCAAAGAAGTGCGCCTTGTTTCCATCAATGACGATTCTCCAGGGCTGCTTGTTAACTGCAGATGGTGCAAGTCTTACTACTTCAAGGTCGTCAAAAAGGCCATGGCTCTTAGCATAGCTTTCTGTCATTGGAGTGTCGAAACTTCCAACATAGAAGAGCTCTTCGAATTTGTATCTTGTATCTGCCTTTACACCTTTTCTCACAAGAGTCTCTTTTACAGTCATCTTTTTAGCTGGGGTTCCAAGAGGGCTCATGCATGGCATGATCTCGCCATCTGTAAGGCCTGAAGCCTGCTCAAACTTATCTCTTGGCATTGTTCCGCCAATCCATACATTGCCAAGTCCCAGCTCCTGAGCCTTCATAAGAAGCTTTTCAAAGCTGTAGCCGTAAGCTTCTTCTGCGTGCTCCTTCTTGGTTGTTACGGCGCTGACATAGCATTTTTCACCAGAAAGAACAGGGCTTGAAAGCTTGTTCTTATCTGCATCAAGAAATACAAATCTAACGTCAACACCATAGGGGTTTGTTATGTCCTTGGCATAGCTTACCAGTGCCTCAAGGTCTTCTTTTTTAGGAGCTGAGCCATCAAAAGTTCTGACGCTTCTGCGCTCTTTTACAAGGTTTAAAAAGTTACTCATTGTTTTTCCTCCACTTAGTCAAATCCCACAAGGATTATTATTCACACTTCTTCGCATATATAGATTTTCTTTTCCCTTAGCCATGAAAGTGCATTTTTCTCATCAGTAAAATCAGTGCCTGCTGCCTTATTAAAGGCCTCAAGGTCAGTAATTTTGGCCATTATCACAGGATTATCAGGGAGAACTTCTCCGCTACCTAGCTTTCTTAGTTCATCCTCTCTTTTCATCCTGCGAAGGTAGGCCTCATCTCTTATGCAGTAAACGTCATTCTGAGACTTTATCCTGTTATAGTCTGTTTCTTTTTCCTCCGAAAAATCGCATATCTTTTCAAATCCCATCCAGGAATAAATAGACTCATCCACAGGCAAAAGAAATACAAATGGAATATGTTCCTTTTGTAAAAGCTCAAAGGTCTTTTCAAAGACTCTACTCATGTGGCCCTTATGGCGCTCATTTTCAGTGGTAGCCACGGCGACAATGTAGTAGCTTTGTACAACACTCCTACACATGTTCATCTTATAGGGATTAAGATGCAGCATAGATACTATTTTGCCGTCCTCAAGGCTGACGATAATCCTGTTATCAAGGCATTTTTCTTCATAGTAGTAATCAACAAATACCTTGGGATCGTCGAAGGCTTCCTCATAGAGGGGCCTCGTTTTTTCTTTATCCGTAAGTTCTATTATCATAAGATAACCGCCTATTTATATCTGACATAGGTTAGTAAAATCCATTACATGCTGTCAGCTTTTTCAATAACCCTATATTTTCTGGCATAACCTACAGGGTTATAGCTCTCTTTAGCGTGTCTAAGTCCCTCCAGACCCATGTCGTCTTCTCTGTTGACAATCCTGGCATCTTCATAGGAATTTAAAAGAAACTGCTGATTTATGACCTGATATATTCCAGGTATTTCTGAGTTGGCTTTTTCAATACTGATAACTGCCATCTGCTCTCTACTGTTGTATGAACCTATCGTGAAGGCTTCCAGCATCTCATCTATGAAAAGACCGCCAACTCTGAAGGTTACCTTGTCACAGTTTCTAAGGATGTCTATTACTCCGTCTTTCTCTACGATAAGCGTATCCTTACTGTCCACGCCCTCTGAAAGTCTTATTTCAACCCATTTTTCCATGAATTTTTCAAGGAAGTATTCGTCCATACAGCACAGGGTCTTGTATTCCCATCTGCCTTCATATTCCTTCATGAATTTGTTCACCAGGTTTCGTTTTTTCTGGAATTTCTTGCCTGCAAGGGTTCTAAGTTCCTGTGCATCGTAGAGGTAGTCCTTGAAATCAGTTTCCTCCTCTATTACAAAATCCGGATCATCCATAAGTCCCAATGCATTCAGGGCATCTTCATCAGCAAGGTCTATCCTTAGCGGTGCATTTAATTCTTCATTGAAGTAACTTCTAAGGAGTTTGAAATACTTAGGAAGATCTTCCGCACTACAATAGGGCATTGCTGCAAAATAGCCTTTTTCATCCTTCATAAGGATAAGAGCTGCCTCTTCCTCAAGATAAACCTTTGTATCATAAAGGTCTTTCCAAATATATGTATCTAAAACCGTGCTATCGCAGGTCTTATTGTCCCTAAGGGCATAAATTCTTGATAGCTCTGCTGCTTCTTCAAATACTGGTTTGTGGAAAACAAGTTTTTTATCCATAATATCTCCAACTATTTTTACAGTAAAAGAAAAGTCTTTCTTCTACTAGTGCGCTGAATTGTTACCTGTTCCCCAATCCAAGAAGTGCTTCAACTTCATGTCTTTTTTCATACAGTACGCATCCTCCTGCGTGGTCATCAAGGAGTGTACCTTCGGTCTGAAGAGCTTTGAAAAGCTTGGAATTCATAGCCTCTCGAAGAGATGTCTCTTTTACGTTTATATCTGAATATGGTGAAAAAGGACATGGCTCTGCGCCGCCGTGAGAGTTGATATGGAAGAATCCTCTTCCTGCCGCGATGCAGCCTCCTGAACTCTTCTCATCGCCAGGGAAAGAAACAAATACCATCTCGGGATGCTCTTTTCTGAGCCTTGCAATCTCGCTCTTTAGATATTCTCTTTCTTCATCCCCAGGTGCAAGGCTAGCTGCATCATCTGTAACCGGAACAAACTCAACAAAAATAACTGCCTTGCAGCCCTTTGCTGAGAGCTTGCCGATAAAGTCCTCGGATGAGACGTCTTTTAAATTTTCTGTGGTGACAGTTACTGAAGCACCATAGATCAAGCCACGGCTGTTAAGCTCATCCATGTTTGAAATAAGCTTGTCGTAAACGCCTTCGCCGCGCCTATTGTCTGTTGCCTCTTTTTCACCTTCGATACTCATGATTGGTACAAGGTTTCTGTTCTTGTCAAAGAGATCGAAGTACTTGTCAGCCATGTATGTTCCGTTTGTAAATATAGGGAAAAGAATATCCTGCCTCTGTCCTGCTGCCTCGATGACGCCCTTTCTAAGAAGTGGCTCACCACCTGCAAGAAGGATAAAGCTAACGCCCAGGTCACTGGCCTCATCGAATACCTTGAGCCACTCTTCATCTGTAAGCTGGCTTACAGGCTCTGTATCCTGTGTTGCGTTGTTGCATCTTGAGTAACAGCCTGCACAATGGAGGTTACAGCTACTTGTAATGCTGGCGATGAGAAATGGTGGAATATGTTCCCCTTCTGCCTCTAATTTAGCTCTTTTCCTGGAGGCTGCCTTGGTGGCAAGGGCAAACTTGGCCATATAGGCACTTTCCCTTGGGTTCTTAAGAGTTGCCTTTATGGCGTCAGAAACTACTCTCTCAACCCCATGTGTCATATATTCCTGAATATCGAATTCTTTATCCATGGTATGTTCCTTTCCTATCACCGTTATAACTTCTTGTGGACTTAATCAGAATATGTCCACAAGAATCTATAGATTTTTGCCATTTTATGTCAAAAATCTTGGATTGCTCTTATATTGATGCGTTTTTACGATTCCATGGATAAGATTATACCACATTTTTGATTTATTGCAATTGGATTGTTTACAACCTGTTAAATTATTAGTGGAAGGAAACAACCTTGTCGTAGTCGTAACCCCTGTCTGGAGTGAAGCTTCTCTTAGTAAGTGTAAAGTACACAACGCCATTTTTTCTAACAAGAATCTTTATGAGTGTCTCGCTATCATCAGCCTTCACTACGCTGCTCTCAACAAGGGGCCAGGCTGCGCTCTTTATAAGCTCAGTCTCTTCTCTTGTTGGATATGCTGGCTCGCCAAGGTCATGCCAGAGTTTCAGTGGGTTACAGCAAGTTTCATCAACAGTCTTGGTCACGAGAGTATATTCTTCTGCATCCTGCCTGCCAGATGTATCCTGTCCTGACTTGTTTAGCTTTTCTCCAAAGGCAAACGAAATCTCTTTTACCTGATCTTCCTCATCAATATTCCAGAGAATTCCAGAGTAGCCTCTATCACTCTTAACAATTACAGCATTGTCATCTCTATATACGCAGTCCTGGCTAAAGAGTTTAAGCTGCTTGAAGAAGTAGAAGGTCCAGAAGGTGGGCTTTGGGATATTGCCTGCTGCCACCATGCCAAAACCGCCGTGGAATAGTGAGTTTTGAACTCCCTGCTCTTCAAAGACATCGCCGAATGTCCAGTAAGAATAAGCTTCGTTCACATCTCCAAGGCCTGACAACTGTCTTGCAAGATAAGCTGCATTGAGGTTAGTGTCATGAATGACGCCTCTTGGAGTATAGGAGGTGCTAAACTCTGTGAGATGGATGGGAAGCCCCTTAAACTCTTCATAGGAATCAACAATATCTCTTGTAGACTGAAGGTTTTCAAAGCGCATTTTAGAATCTTCAAGCTTGGAGTAATCGTAATGACCGATTCTCTCTGGAAACTCTATTGTGTAGTGGTGTCTCGTGATCCTGTCTGGGCAAATTCCCTCTTTTTTGCAAAAGTCCAAAAAGCCCTTTATCCACTCAGCATCCCTAACGCCGCAGATTGCGGGACCGCCGACCTTGAAGCGGCTGTCGAAGGCCTTGATTGCAAGAAAAGTTTCCTTGAATAATTTGAAGTATTCCTCCATGTCTGCCTTGTACCAAAAGCCTGGAAGATTAGGCTCATTCCAGACTTCTATAGGCCAGGATGTAACTTCCTGTCCGTAGCGGTTTTTCAGGTGTTCAAGCAGTGCGATTACCATATCTGTCCACTTCTTGTAATCCTTGGGCGGAGTGGTATTTCCTTTCCAATAAAAGATAGTCTGGGTGCCGCTCGCAAGCTTTTCTGGCATAAAGCCAAGCTCAAGATATGGGCGGATTCCCAGCTCAAGAAATCTATCAAAAATTCTATCAATGTAGGTGTAGTTGTACTCTACCTTGATCTTGCCATCTTCCTCATACTCCTGATAAATAGCCACGTCGTCTGAAAATAGACCATGGCCTCTGATATAAGAAAAGCCGATCATGTCCTGAACAAATTTAAGTTCTTTTAGATATTCCTCTGTAAGAGCAAGGCCAAGTCGGCCTGTTCCTACGCAGTAGTCAACATTGTTATTGAAAGTAGTTTGATTGTTTGAGTTTACAATAATTTTCCCCACTAGTTTCTCCTCTTATTCTGTTTTATCAAGAATATCTTATCATTTTCTGTCCCATAAGCATGGCAGATATTGCTCTTGTTAATGTACTTGTTGCTGTCTTTTATATACCATTCTATCGCCTTAGATAGTAGGAAATGATGAGTGTTTATAAGTGCCTTTTTTCTGCTATCGCCATAGAAAGTAGTAGATTATAAGTGTTTATAAGTGTCTTTTTTCTGCTGTCGCCATAGAAAGTGGTAGATGATAAGTGCTTATAAGTGTCTTTTTTCTGCTGTTTTCATGCCGGAGATATTTTATCTATATTGCGTGCAGTTTTTACTATTGTTTTCGGCTTTTTACAAAAACAGCAGTAAGGCAAATTTTGCACTACTGCTGAATAACCATTTCTCAAGATTTTTTAGTAATGCTACGATTGCAATTGTTTAGGATTTTCGTGCATTTTCTTGAAAAATCTGTCAAATCATATCTAATTTGAAGGATAAAACAAATATAAGAGGCAAATTCTTTAGATACATCCGCTTATAATACTGCTCAGCACCCATGATGTTACTATAAAAATTCCTTTTTTCTGATTCTAGCAGTAGTGAAAAAAATAGGCTACTGCTAAGTTTCTGAAATGCGTATTGCAGCAGTAAAAAATGTGCGTAATATTGGCACATTATTATCGCCGCCTTTTTTGCTGTCCTTATCACCATCCTTATTGCAGTCCTTATAACCATTCTTATTGCAGTCCTTATAACCGTCCTTTTTGCAGTCCTTATTACCGTCCTTATTGCTGTCCTTACCGCCGTCCTTAGTTCCCCACATTAGGCACTAAATAGCACTTACCATGAGTCGTGAAGCCATAGTCATGCTCTATTCCATTTCCTATACTCGTTCTCATCCAGATAGCAAATGTATAGGTCAGGCTCGCCCTCACCGCCAAACAGCTTGTATAGCATATCCCTTACTATGCGCCAGTCACCTCCGGCAAGGCCGCATCCTATTAGGCCAGGTACACCGACAGAGAGCATGGGGTCACTTCTCTTTGCATAGTTTCGCACTTTCGCGATGCTGTGCATAAGAGCATCATAATCAGTATCCTTGCCTTTTCCGGTAGGAATATTTTCTCCAAAGCAGTTAGCAATAATGCGCCCGTCTGGTGCCTCGAGAAGCTGTGTCTTACCCATAAGGTCAGAGCCCTGTTCCTTGCATATTGACTTATATTTCTCATAGGCATCAGAAGTAAGCAGCTGCTTTTTTATTGCAAGTGCTACTCCTGCTCCCATGTTACCCATACAATTCGTCTGGTGAGCAACAATATCCACAGGTTGTCTTAAAAGATCTCCTACTATTTCCTTTACCATATGTCCGTCCCTCTTTTCTTATTATTCACAAAATCATCTTAGTATCTCATCGATGGTGGATACTGTGCTAAAGCTTCCTGAATGTGTGGAGATGATATCCTTCATAAGTGGAAGCTCAAAAAAGCTTATGTAACAGATAAGAGTGTTGTTCTCTCCGGCAATTGCGCCGCGGGAATCCATTATAGTGCAGGTTTTGTTTAGCTTTTCTTTTATGTCACGGATTATTCCATCGGGGTCCTGAGTAATGATTGTGACCTGCTTGATAGCTTCAAAATGGTCAGTGTAATGGTCAATAACTGCTGTTGCCACCACATAAACAAGAAGGCTAAGAAGCGCTGCTGTTGAGTCTATAACTACAAAGCAGGTGATGTACACCAGGGCGTTAAAGATCAGCAGGATAGGTGTCAGGCTGTAGTTGCGTCCCGTCTTATCAGAAAGCCTTTTGACCACGATATTTGCCAGTATTTCTGAGCCGTCTATGCATCCGCCATTTCTAAGTATCAGGGCAAGACCAGCCCCCAGGATAGCCCCTCCAAAGGCCACTGCCAGAAAGTGCTCTGTATTTAACTCAAATGGTATGTTCTCAAAGATTTCCAGTCCCAGCATGTAAACTACGGAGCCAAGGGCGGCTTTTATAGTAAATTTCTTGCCAAGGAAAAGAAATCCTGCAACCGCAAAGGGTAAAAAGACAAAGAGAACGCAGAGGGATAATTGGAAGCCCGTTAGCTTACTGATAATAATGGCAACGCCTGCTGTTCCATAATCTATGGCATCGTTAGGCAAGAGAATCAGGGCAACAGAAAAGCTTGCCATGATTGCTCCTAGTATAATAAATGCGTAAGATAGTATTCCCTGCTTTCTCTTCATCATTTGCCTTCCTTTGTTATCTGTTTATCACCAACCCAGATATTATAAAAAACAGCCTTTGGCGGATCGGGTCTATAACACTTTGTTTCATCGCACTCCTATACATTCCATTTTACACGCAAATACGTTTCTATGTCGATTGGATAATGTTTTTAACCATAAAGAAGCCTCCAGTGAGGGCTGGAGGCTTCCTAAACTTTATTATTTTCACAATTATGCGAATATCTTTATGCCATAAGCATGCGGAACATTTCAATTACCTGCTCTTTGGTTGCTTCTCTTGGGTTTCCAGGATAGCAAGCATCGTTAAGAGCATCGGTTGCAAGAACGTCAAGGTCTTCCTCTTTGATTTTATCAAGAGTCTTAGGAATACCAACGTCCTCAGAGAGTTTTTTAACTGCGGCGATAGCTGCATCTCTGTACTCTTCCTGAGTCATGTTATCAACACCTTCTACGCCCATAGCTCTTGCTACTTCTCTAAGTCTTTCACCAGTGTACTCACGGTTGAACTCCATGGAAATTGGAAGGAACATAGCGCAAGCTACTCCGTGAGGTGTGTCATAGTGAGCTGAAAGTGTGTGTGCCATAGCATGGTCAATTCCAAGACCAACGTTAGAGAATCCCATACCAGCGATGTACTGGCCAAGAGCCATCCCTTCACGGCCTTCCTTGGTGTTCTCAACTGCGCCTCTAAGGTTCTTTGAAATAAGTCTGATAGCTTCGAGATGGAACATATCTGTCATCTCCCAGGCAGCTCTTGTTGTATAGCCTTCAATAGCATGTGTAAGGGCATCCATACCTGTTGCAGCTGTAAGTCCCTTAGGCATTGATGACATCATCTCAGGGTCTACAATAGCTACGATTGGCATATCGTGAGTATCTACGCAGACAAACTTTCTCTCTTTTTCCACATCTGTGATAACGTAGTTGATTGTAACCTCTGCTGCTGTTCCTGCAGTTGTAGGTACTGCAATGATAGGAACGCAAGGATTCTTGGTAGGAGCAACACCCTCAAGTGAACGAACATCAGCAAACTCAGGGTTTGTGATGATGATACCGATAGCCTTGGATGTGTCCATTGAAGATCCGCCGCCAATAGCGATGATGCAGTCAGCGTCTGACTTTTTGAAGGCTTCAACACCATTTTTTACGTTCTCGATTGTAGGGTTTGGCTTGATATCTGAGTAGATTTCGTAAGGAATCTGTGCCTTGTCCAGAAGATCTGTAACCTTGGCAGTTACTCCAAATTTGATAAGATCAGGGTCAGATGCTACAAAAGCCTTTTTAAAGCCATGGTTATTAAACTCGTTAACAACCTCATTGATAGCACCTGCTCCATGATAAGATGTTCCGTTTAAAGAAATTCTGTTAGCCATAATACTAGTCCTCCACAAAACTTTTGTTTACGTTACACGGATTAACATAATCCATAAAAAGCATAGCATTATGGCTATTTTATTGTAAGTTACACTTTGCCTGATTTGTTCCAAATAAGACTTAGAATATCACAAAATGTTCATAGTCCTGAATAGCTCATCGAGCCTTGCTGGCATGGCCTCGATCATAAGGTCGGCCAGTTCCTCTTCAGACTCTTTTAGCCCCTTTAAAACCCACTGAACAGTCATATAAATAGAGGACTGACAGTACATTTCAAGGAGTTTCCTTGTCTTTTTATCGGGAAGATTTCCTGTCTTTTCCCTGATAAGCCGGCAGTAGAACTCGAAGATCATGATAAAATCATGTTCCTTTAAATTGTTCTGATCATCCACCTTAAAAGCTGCCTGAAAAAAAACTTTTTCTTCCCTTATGTACTTAAACTTCCTGATGAGTCCTTCCCTTAAGGCTTCCCTGCTACCCATCTCTTTAAAGGAAACTTCAAGTAGTCTGTCAAAGTACCAGTTGATAAGGTCATATTTGTCTATAAAGTTTCGGTAAAAAGTCTGCCTTGAAACTCCGCACTTTTCCACAATCTGTTTGACCGTTATGTTCTCAACAGTTGTGGTCTTCATGCAGCTTTTCATAGCCTCTGCCAGTCTGTATTTACTGTCCATTGGTCACCCCTTAAAGTTACTTCCAAGCCATATGCGGCTGATAAGATCTACCAGAAATAAAAGGGTGATCACTACAAAGCAGATATTGTGGATTTTATTATCCTGGAATTTTTTCTGAAGCTTTATAATAGCCGGGTGCAAAAGACATACCGCAAGACAGATAAGTAGCCCAAACATAAGGCCTGGGACCAGCGCAATCCTGCCATCATAGTTCATAAAATATGTGCTGTAGTCCCAGGTATAGCTTCCCAGCTTATATTCCATTATGTAGCTTGCAACAAACTCAGCAATTGTTGCGATTAACCCGCCAACAATAAATACCAGCCAGGGCTTTTTGATTTTTAGCAGATTCAGGACAGCAATTATGATAAAAAAGCCTATGGCATAGATGGGAAGCCAAGGTCCAAAGAGGACTCCTCTGTTGAGGAAACCTCTTTTATGGTATATGACATCGCACCAGATAGACTCGTAGAGCCATCCTCCGAAGCTGTATATCAGGAAGTATTCCACATAGTCGCGAACTTTTTTCCAGACATTTAGAAATTTCCCCATTTAAAATAATCCCCCTTTTAATACTCTTATACATTAACCTTATGACGATTTGTCCTGAAGGAACAGTTCTTTAAATTCCTTTCTTCCTGGAACCCACGCCTTTTCAAATATATGCGTAAAATGATTTTTGACTGTTTGTTCTGAAATTCCGAGCATATGCGCTATTCTGTGGTTTGAAAAGCCGGACACCTTTAAATATCCAAGCTCAAGCTCTCTTTTGGTAAATCCGAACTTGCTCACCACTTGAAGGTAATGCTCTTTTGTTATTCCAGCATCATTCATCTTCCATATCCATTTCTTCATTCATCTTCCGCTCAGCATTAAGTCTGAGTGGCAGTAAAATGAACTCAATGAGAACTGCATAAAATCCGGACAAGAAACATACTGCCAGGTTAGGCCCGATAGTCTCAGGGTCACTAAGATTACCCATTACCAGCACACCTGATATTATAATAGCAAAAAGAGCTGCAAAAACAGTAAGTTTCTGAGCCGCAGCTACTGCCTCTATTATATTCTTGAGTTCAAGCAGCCTGTAATCCTTTATTCCTACAGAAAAAGATTTAATGAAATCTTTCCACTCTCCCATTATTATAAGCCCTGGAATCAGTATCAGCAAAATAACAATGATTGATGGGAAATCAAGAAACCAGAGTATAGCAGATGTGCCAAAACCAGTTCCTAATGTAAGGATCAAAAAAACTATTATAAACAACAATAATTCTCCAAGTAAAACCAGACGGATATTCTTTTTCATGGGTATTCTCCTTTGCTAAATCAATTCTTTACTTAAGGTTACATCTTTGTTTTTTAAGACGGTATCATAATAAAAAAATAAATGATATAGTACCTTTTTTGCTTTATAGTCAGTTTATATTTGCTTTAGAAATCAGCTGATTATTCCGAATCAGTTCGAAATCTGTGGTACAATAAGTCAGAAATTTTGACTTTTATAATGATATTTATTTGTACGGAGGCACGCATGGACAACAAAAAGATTGCAGTCATCTTCCCTGGCATGGGTTATCACAGCGATAAGCCACTTCTTTATTTTTCAAAGAGATTAGCAAGAGAAAATGGCTATGAAATAATAGAAGTAAACTACGAGTTTCCTTACAAGGCCCGTGAGATCATGAATGATAAGGTCAGGATGAAGGAGGCCTTTGAAATTGCTGCTGATCAGATAAAAGAGGAGCTTGGAGAGATTTCTTTTACCGATTACAGTGATGTTCTATTCATTGGAAAAAGCATAGGCACAGCCCTGGCTGCTTACTACGACCGCCAGCTCCAGGTTGGTGCAAGGCATCTTGTTTTTACCCCGGTGCCACAGACCTTCGATATGCTAAGGGAAGAGGCAGGCATTGTCTTCCACGGACTTGATGATCCCTGGTGTCCCACCGATATTGCCAGATCCAGATGCGGAGAGCTAGGACTTGAGCTATATACAGTTGATAAAGCTAATCACTCTCTGGAAACAGGCTCTGCAGCAAAAGATATCCACAATCTTAGAGGCATCATGCAGAAAGTTAAACAGTTCATAATGCCCTACAAGGTTGTTATGTTTGATCTTGATGGAACCCTGACAGATTCAGGCAGAGCGATAACTTCGTCAGTTGCATATGCCCTGTCAAGCTTTGGCATAACTGATCAGCCGCAGGAAAAGCTTGAAACCTTTATCGGGCCTTCACTTTATGATTCATTTGTAAGGGAATATCAGATGAAGGATGAGGACTGCAACAAGGCTGTTGCGCTATACAGAAGCATATATGAGAAGGAGCGTATGTACGATGTGGATATCTATGAGGGTATTCCAACACTCCTAAGTAATTTAAAAGAAAAAGGCTTCACTGTCATCTTGATAACCAGCAAGCCTCTTGTGTTTGCAGAAAAGATTCTTGAAAGAGTTGGTCTTAGTAAATTCTTTGATCACATGGTTGGTCCAGATCTTTCTGACCATAGCTCAGATAAAAAGCGTCTAATAGAAAATGCTATTACTACTTATGGTCTTAACAAAAATGCCTGCATAATGGTGGGTGATACGGCCTATGACATAAAGGGCGCCGCAGATGCAGGAATAGACAGTATTGCAGTGACATATGGCTATGGCGATACTGCGGAGATGGTAGATGAGGGAGCAACTTTCCTTGTAGATTCTCCAAAAGAAATAGAAGCGTTAATTTAGTCAAATATTCTCTCCGGATTGGACTTGGCCGTGTACTGCATTTCACTTACCTTATACACAGTTACAAAAGCCTGAGGGTCCACCTTATCCACAAAAGCCATCAGCTTCTGGTATTCATTTTTATCCACAATAGTAATGATCTCATTGTGCTCTTTCATGCGGTACGCACCTATTGCTTTATATATAGTTGCGCCGCTGTGGAGCTCAGAGAGTATAAATTCACGAATATCTTTTTCAAAAGGAGAAACTATGCATACTCTTCTCTTAAGCTTCTGATCAAAGATAAAGTGATCAATGATCATTCCGTTAAAGTATGTTCCAAGAATACTAAGCATAAGTGTCTTGGTGTCATAAGCAAGAATTGAAGAGCCCGCAACGCACAGTCCTGCTATTGACATAGCTTTTCCCAGGTCAATCCTCAGATATTTGTTGAGAATCTTGGCAACAATATCAATTCCTCCAGAAGATGCGTTTCTGTTAAAGAGAATCGCAATTCCAATGCTGACAAAAAATATGTAGCACACAACGTCCAATGTGGCATCCCCTGTAAAAGACTGAAAATCAGGGAACATTTTCTCAAATACTCCCATGATCACTGGCATCAGGAGTGCTGTATATACTGTCTTGTAGCCAAACTCCGGTCCGCAGGTAATAAAGCCGATTATCAAAAGAAATACGTTTAATATGATGGTTATCATTGAAACCGACAATGGTATGAAATTAGCTAAAACAATAGCCAAACCTGCAATACTGCTGACTGATGCATGACTTGGCATGAGAAAAAAGAAAACCGCCGCCGAAATTATGGATGTGGCCAGTGTCAGAATTATTATTTCTTTTATAAATGCTAATTTTTTCATTATTATTAAAAGTCCTTTTTAGTTTTGCAGACTTATGGTAGCAGAAATAATCTCTTCTATCAACACCGCAAATTAACTTCCAGTAGACCTGTAATGTCTAAGCCCCAAGTGGAAAAGAACTGTCATCACTGCAAATACTACCGCTCCCGAAAGAGGCGTGACAAAAGCAGTCCAAATAGGCCAGCCGTAAAGCGGTTTATCCATGATCCAGGCCGCCGGAACATGCATTGTAAGGGCAAATGGAGCTATAACTGTAAAAAGAGCCCTAAGAGGCAGTGGGTAAATGTCAATCGGGTACTGGCAGGCGCTTCGGCCGCCATAGGTAATGGCATTTACAAGCTCCACAGACTTAACACTGAAAATGCAAAAGATTGCCTCTATCATAAAAAGCCCCAGTATCAGAAGACAGCTCATGGCAATGGATTCCACTAAAACAAGCACCTTAAGGGGATTCCAGTCTATGTTAGATAAGTTACTTCCCATTATCAGCGCTGCCACGCCAACTGCTATACAGGAAATTCGCCTTGGATCTGTTCCTCCGCACAAAACCTGGGTCAGCACCCCTCGAGGTCTTACCAGAAAAGTATCCAGCCGCCCCGTTCTGACCATAGATGGGAAGTCTCCTGTGATTCCTCTTCCAAACATTTCAGTAAGATAAAAAGATACTGACATTATTCCGAAAAAGAAATAGAGATTTCCACCGCTCCATCCCTTTAAGCTCTCAAATCTGTCAACTATCAGGATGACCACCATCATCTCGCCGCCTTCCATTACAAGCTGGGCGAGAGTCTGCATGATAAAGGAGCTTGGATACTGAAGGTGGCTCTTTAAAAGCATTCCTATTGACTTAATATATAATCTCAAAGTATTCATATATTTTCCTTTTACTACTCAGCCTCCCTGAACTATCATCCTTTTCTTGTTAGCATTCCACATAGATACGCCAAGGGCAATGAGAATAACAGCCCAAAAGGCCTGAATACCATATATCCTAAATGCTTCCTGTGGCAAATATTCCCCGGTATAGAGTCTTATAGGGGCATCAAGGAGCTGGGCATATGGTAAAAAAGTAATAATCTTCTGCCAGCTCTCTGGAAATAGCGTCAGTGGAAAAAGATTTCCCGAAAGTGTCATCATCAAAAGATTAAGAAGACCCTGCATTCCCCTTGGATCAAGGGTTTTCATGGTAAAGGCCACCGTAATGTTCTCAAGAGCACAGACACATAAAAGTCCCAGCAAAAGAGCAGGAAGCGCTGCAAGTAGTTCTAGAAAAGACGCCGGCAAACTTATTCCCCAGCCCTTTGGAAGAAGAAAAGCTACTATCAGCATTGGCACCGCGCGCATGAGACTTCCCATGAGCTTTTGCGCCATGATCCTTGCATAATAAAAGCCGTACATATCTACAGGGCGGCACATGTCATAGGCTATATCACCTGACCTTATCTTATCCACAAGCTCTGTGTCTGAAGCCAGCATCATTCTGAAAAAAGCCTGTTGCAGCCAAACATAAGTCGCTACACTTTCAATCGGTATTGACTGAGGCTTACCGGCGTAAAGCGCCCTATACAGTGCCACCAGAATAAGGCCAAAGAACATCTGGCAAGCAATTCCTCCAATCATGGCCCCTCTATATTGAAGCTCCATTCGAAGCCTCATTTTAAAAACGGTAAAATATGGCATAATATTCCTCTTTATAGGTCCAGCTCCTTGTACATAGCTGCGATCATATGATCAGTGTTCTGGGGCTGTAATGTAAGTTCGCTGATGTTTCCTGCTTCCTGCAATAATCCCAGAAGCTTCGATGTAGGAAGCTTGGTTGGATTGTAGCTTAGTTCTATTCCATCTTCTGTATGACTACAGCTAACACCCTCAGGAAGCCTTAAGTCCGTGATAGTTCCCTCGTATTTTATATTTACATTTCTGACAGTGTCATAGCGCTCAAGAAGGTCCGGAAGCTTTCCGTCAAAGAGCTTCTTGCCATGTCCAAGGACCATAACTCTTGAACAAAGTGCCTCGATATCTTCCATATCATGGGTTGTCAGCATGATTGTTGTGCCATACTCATTGTTTTCCCATTTAAGGAAATCCCTTAGGGCAAGCTTACTAACTGCATCAAGGCCGATAGTTGGCTCATCAAGAAATAGTAGCTGCGGTCTGTGGAGAAGTGATCCGCACAGCTCTGCTCTCATTCTTTGTCCGAGACTAAGGAGCCTTAGAGGTGTCCTCATAAGTTCTTCAAGCTGAAGGGCACCCGTTAGCTCTTTTAACCTGGATTCATAGTCCCCCTGCGGAATTCTGTAGATATCTCTAAGAAGCATGTAACTATCGATTATGGGAACATCCCACCAGAGCTGGCTTCGCTGGCCGAAGACTACTCCGATGTTCTTGACATGTCTTTTTCTCTCTTTCCAGGGCACTATGCCTCCAACCGTTACCTGCCCGCCATCTGGCGTAAGTATTCCAGACAAGATTTTGACCGTTGTGGACTTACCTGCCCCATTTGGGCCAATGTATCCCACAAGTTCCCCTTTATCCACAGAAAAAGAAACTTCTTTAAGGGCATTTACTATTTCTTTTTCCCTAAGAAGTTTTCCTTTTTCATGTTTCTTTTTTACTGTGAAATTTTTCTTTAAGTTATTTACTTCTATATAGCTCATGATTTCTCCTCGATAGTGGTCCATTCCCTAGCATCGTGCAATGAAGGTTCCATACTCCTTCTGCAGATTGATGGCGCCATCTTCTTCATGGGGTTTGAGCATATTAAGAATTTCATCTCTTCCCATAGTTCCAATGCCATGTAGAGCCTTCAAACTCTGAAGATAATCTGCAAGATCCTCTATATTTGTAACATGAAGAGAGTCCTCGTAGCGGCGCACCTCTATATCCGCAAACTCTTTTCCCAGAATGTCGCTTCCGTTCTGAAGGGTAAAGAGATGATTAGGGTCATAGCTCTCACCAATAAGGCCAAACCACTCAGCAATAATGTCGTTGAAATTGTGCTCGCCATATGTAGCGCTGTAGAACACGCCGTCATCCTTGAGGACTCTTCTGATCTCGCTGACTGCTTTATCAATGTCTGGTACGTGATAGAGCATCATGTTAGCAATTACTATGTCAAAAGAACCATCCTCAAAAGGTATATTCTGAACATCAATCTGTTTGTATTCTACGTTTGCGCGCTCCCCAACATTCTTTCTTGCAGTATCAAGCATGCCTTCAGAAAAGTCAGATAAAACAAGTTTATCACACCTTGCGATAAGATTGTCGTGCCCTTTCCACATATCGCCTGTTCCCGTGCCAAGCTCAAGAACCTTCATTCCCTCTTTTATCTCATAATTAGATATGAGCCAAGGGCCAAAACCCATCTTGTTTGTTGAATACATGTTGTGGAAGTTGATCCTGGTATCAAGGCTTTTGGATGACGCATACTGTGCCTTTACTGCCTCTTTATCGTTACTGCTTCCCATTTTCATACTAGTTTGTCTCCTTATGTCTAATGATTTTCACCATTTAATCTAGTGCATGCCCTTAGGGCAAAGTCAAGTACATCATCTCCAATTTTCACAGCTTCTGTCTCTGTCCAAGCAGGTTTGAAACCGCTATTAAATAGCCCTCATTTAGTTTTAATCATAAAAATTCCAGGGAGTCATTTTATTGCTACTTTATGCTATTGCTTTAGTTCTTTTGCCAATTATACAATAGTATGTCACCATGAGCATCAGAAAAGCGCCTATCCATGCAGATACTTCAGAAATGGCAATTTCCTTAAATCCGTTCCTTCCTACCAAAAAGCCAAAGATCAGTCTCATAATAACTTCGAGCCCGCCTGAGAGCATTGGTATAAAGGTATTGCCCAACCCCTGAACAGAGTATCTGTATACAAAAAGCCAGCCCAGGGCAAAAAAGCTTATTCCCATGATCGGCATGAAATCGGTACAATAACCGATTATCATGTTGTCAGTCAGCAGCATCCTTGCCAGGCTTCCGGGCACAAATATCATAAGGAGTGATATAGGAACATTCACAAGTGTAGAGAGCATCAGGCCCTGTCTTACTCCTGTGCGTATCCTGTCATATTTACCTGCGCCCTTATTTTGCCCCACAAAGGTCATCATGGAAAGACCTACGGACATTCCGAACTGCTCAAAGAGTGATGCAAATTTCATGCATGCTGAATAGGCTGCCACATATGCGCTTCCCATAAGATTTACGAAGTACTGCAATACCATGGCCCCTGCAGCTGTGACCGAATTCATAAGTGCCACAGGAAGTCCTATTTTCATCAGTTCAACCAATATATTCTTTTCATCTGCTATTTCTGACGTGTCTTTTCCCAGACTCATAAAATCGATGGTTCTAAGCTTTTTAAGGCACAAAAGGTATGATACAAACTGAGAGACCACTGTTGCCACTGCTGCTCCGACAACTCCTGTGCCAAAGGCCATTATGAAAATAATATCAAGCATGATGTTCACGAGTGATGAACAGATCATAGCAGTGAGGGGCGTTCTGGAATCTCCCATTGACTGGAGAATTGTAATCTCAAGGTTATTCATAACCGTCACTACAATTCCCAATAAGATCACAGCAAAATATCTATACGAATCGTCAAAGATATCTTCAGGAGTGTTCAAGAACGTCAGCATCTTATTGAGTAAAGAAACGCATACAACAGTAAAGGCTATTCCAAACGTGATACTGAGCTTCTTGGCTGCTCTGATGTATGCATTCAGCATAGCCATATCGTTTTTTCCAAAGCTCTGGGCAAAGGTTATGCCAAATCCTCTGGTCATCCCCACAACAAATCCAAGTATAAGGAAGTTAAGTGTCCCGGTTGCCCCAACAGCAGCCAGCGCCTGATCCGAGATTCCCTTGCCAACTATAATGCTATCCACAAGACTATATAGTTGTTGGAAAAGATTTCCCCATAATAAGGGCAAAAAGAACAGTATGATCTGTTTCATACTGTTTCCTGAGGTCATATTTTGTGTGGTCTGTTCTGTATTTGTCATGGCCGCTCTCTTTGGTCTTTCTCTTGATGTTAATTATTTAATAGTTACCTTGAAATAGCTCACACCTCCGGCACCTACAAATGTATCTCCATCGGATACTAAATATGCAGTATGCGTATTATCTGTAAGTGCTCTGGAATAGTATTCTCTGGATTCCTTCTCCACTTCTGACATGTCGACACCTGCATCAAGCCCATTTGCGGCCCTAAGCACTTCTATTCTTGTAGTAACAAGCTTATCAATATCTTCTAAAGTTGCCTTTCTGAAATCCATTTTTCGTCCTCTTATCCCATACCAGTTAATATTTCATTCGTCCCATAAATCTGATATATGAGCTATATTGTCTTGCGTTCCCTCAATATATCTAAGATCCGCTTGCTCAACATAATTTTGTTCATAGTCTAAATATTTATCTTCGGTAATGGGAGTCTTTTCACCATCCGATGAAAACCAAAAGAAATCTGATTTTGTTGAATCTTCTTTATTTTGTATAGCAAAAAACTGCTCAACTACCTTAAGCTCTGTGCTATTCGCAGGCAGGTAGTAAATAGTATTGCCATAATCAGTAGCTGTCCCAGAACTCTCTACCTTCAATAAATTATCCTGGCAAATAGTGCATATCCCGTTTCTATAACCTAAATTGCCTAAAAGTTCGATGGTTTTTCCATCATGCCATGTAAAAATCTGGTATATCACTCCACTATCGAATTCTTCTGTGGCTCTGCAAATAAATAGCTCCGGAATTTCATTACCATCAAGATCCTTTAACATGAACGCAAATGGACCAAATTGATTATAAAATTCCATTTCAATTATTGTGTCTTCTACGTTTGGTATTGCTGGTATTTCATCAAAAGAGTCCCAATATAAACCATCTTTACTAATTTTTTCAGCTTCTTCCCTATAGGCATTAAGGACGATTGTATATCCATCTTTCCATGAGGCTTCAGTTATATCGACATTATCTTCTTTAATGTCATCTTCGCTTTTATCTATATTGGAAACATTTTCAGTAGATGCAACTTGATCATTGCTTGTCTGATCGTATCCACATCCGCCAAAAAGAATTAAAGCAATACCAGCGCCAATAACTGCTTTTATTTTGCATCTTGTCATTTTATCATTATCCATCCGTTCTTTGTTTACTAAGCAATCGTCGATTATGCTGAAATTTTAAACTTCCTTTATGCTAACAGCCCCAGACTACCTACCAACTTTCTTAATGGCACGCATAGCTAAAAATGTAGGTATGCTAAGTTCATGAAGACGCCCTTCTCCGTTGGTATCTTCATACAGATCAAGAAGAGTAAATCCTGCTTCAAGCTGCCCACCAATCTGTTCTTCAAGAGAATGCGAAAACTGCATTCCGCAATCAGCTTCTTCTAACTGTTTTCTTTGCTCTTCATTAGTCAGTGGGTCAAAAGGAAGGCTGTTCACAATCTCTTTTTCCTCATCATCGACTATGTAGTTAATGTAGTGATCAACTCCAGAAAGTAGTATTCCTCCTGTCTTTAAGACTCTGAAGCACTCTTTCCAAATTGGTTTTACCTCTTTTACATAACAATTAGATACAGGATGGAAAATCAGATCGAACTCCCCATCCTCAAAAGGCAATCTCTTGGTCATATCACCTCTGATAATCCGAATGTTATAGCTTTCGCGCTGCGCCACAATTCTTTCACTTTCTATCTGCTTCTCTGAATAGTCCAATACTGTGCATTCAGCACCCAACGCTACAAAAATAGGCATCTGCTGACCTCCGCCGCTTGCAAGTCCAAGTATTTTCTTGCCCTTTAGATTTCCAAACCAATCGTGTGGCACAAATTTAGTTGGTGTAAGCTTAACGTCCCATTTTCCATTTGTCGCATTTACATATTCTTCATGGCTAAGCGGTATTCCCCATTCCCAGCCTTCTTCAATCCATCTATCGATGGTTTCTGCATTTATATCCTGATAATTCATATATACCTCTTTCTACCTGATATTCATTTGTAAGTTTTACTGGAATTAAATCGTCTTACAGAAATCAATTATTTCTTGTTTCCTGGGCTCTACATTCTCTTTATGCTCAATTGATGTTAGGCCAAGATGACCTGCGCATTCAATATGCAAATGACCATAGAAATGCTCAATGCTCTGAATAATCCTGTCGCACTCATGCATGCCTGGTCCTGTTCTAAGAGCAACTGAGTATCCCTTTTTGCCTTCTTTGATCGAAGCATGCGGTTCATGTGTATCGCACCAAGGAGTGCATCTATCTATAAATGAGAGAACTAAGTCGCTGCGCGACGGCCTGCCAAGGCTGTGCGCAGCGTTTTTACTTTTAGAAAGGCGGTAGATAGTGACTCCTAAAAGGAGTATTGTTTAAGTTACCACACCAAAACAAAACCACTACTTCCGCCTATGAAAAGATTAACATTTTCTGTATTTCTTCACAACTCTTTACTGCTGAGAGTCCGCCCTCCTCCGGAAGAATGTTTTTTATCACTGAAAATATTTAATTCTGGAGGATTTTTAATGAATAACGAAATTAGAAAGCAACTCAAAGAGGAGTGCTTTATCAGAAACTTATCACCGCGAACCTGCAGTATATATGAGTATCATATCAGCAAATTTATCGCATGGAATGATTGCGAAAACATTGATGAGCTGACTATTTACAATGCCCGCGACTATATACTGGAGAAACGTAAGGATGGGAAAACGACGGGATATTGCAATGGTATTAATTCTGCGCTCACATTTTTTTATAAGCATATACTCCATCAGCCATGGAACCACGACATTGTTCCACGCATGAAGCTGGAATGGACTCTCCCACAAGTCTTAACCCGCTCTGAAATAGAAAAGCTTGTAAATACAGCCAAAAACACCCGAAACAAAGCAATCATTGCATTGATCTATTCATCTGGATTAAGGGTAGGTGAAGTTGTGAAGCTTGCTCCTGGTGATATATATATGTCCACTATGCAGATTCATGTCCGTAACAGCAAAAATCATGGTGATCATTGGAGCATTCTTTCAGAACGGACGCTTGAACTTCTAAAGCAATACTGGCATGAATGCCCGGAGGAAAGAGACACTCTATTTGTTACTCTTCGCAAGCCTCATAAGCCTTTGAAAACAGGCGGTATCGAGATCATGCTAAAAAGAATTGGTGCAGAAGCAGGGATTGATGTACACCCTCATATCCTACGCCATTCTTTTGCTACACATCTTATAGAAAATGAAACGCCCAGAGAGTATGTACAGACTCTGCTAGGACACAAATCTCCTTCGTCCACTGCCATTTACGTTCATGTGACGAATAAAGCAATTATGGGAGTCAAGAGTCCTTTTGATCTTCCAATAGAGGAAGATGCTTCAAAAGACAATGAGGGCAAAGGGGATGAATAACGTGACCATACAGGATGTATTTGAGCAGTTCCTGCCTATGGTCGCTGACAGATCATTTTCTGATGAGCAATTCAGAGCAATCCAGTGTATAAGATCCTGCCGCACTGCAGAAATGGGTGCGCATGTAAGTGAGTGTGAATCCTGTCATTCAAAGTTTATACATTACAACTCCTGCAAGAACAGGCACTGCCCCATGTGCCAGGCAATGGAAGTTGATGAGTGGATAGACCTTCGACGTGAAGATGTACTGGATGCGCCGTACTTCCATACTGTATTTACTGTGCCGGGGCTTTTGTATCCTTTGATCTACTCCAATCAGAAGCTTCTTTATGATGCACTCTACCATGCAACTAATAAGACTCTGTCCGAGCTTTCCAAAGATACCAAACATTTTGGCGCAAAGATAGGCTACATCTGTATTCTTCACACATGGGGATCCAAGCTTAATTATCATCCGCATATTCATACGATAGTTCTGGGTGGTGGACTTGATGCCAAGAATCATTGGAAGGACAAAGGAAATAAATTCTTCTTGCCAGTTAAGGTTATGTCAGCTGTCTTCAAAAGATACTATCTAGAAGAACTTAAATACCTTTATGAGTCCAAGAAGCTATCTTATACCGGTGGAGCTGAAAAGCTAAGGAATACCTATGAGTTCAAAAGTCTACTTGATAAGCTCTACGCCATGGATTGGGTTGTTTATTCCAAGCGAACATTCAAAGGAGCACAGGAAGTCTTTAAATACCTGGGTAAATATACTCACAGAATTGCTATAAGCAACAGTCGAATTCTAAGTATAGATTCTGAGAATGTAACCTTCGCGGCAAAGGACTACCGTGTAGATGGCAAGTACAGGCCTATGACTATCTCAGGAGAAAAGTTTGTGTCTCGCTTTCTTCTGCACATACTTCCTAAAGGATTTGTAAGAATACGCTACTATGGGTTACTTGCCTGCAGATGCAAAGCACAGAAAATGACTCTATGCAGGAATCTTCTTGGATGCGAGCAGTATCTTTCCAGGCTCAGAGGTAAGACAACTGCTGAAAAAATCAAGATTCTTTACAACCATGACATTTGCAAATGTTCCAAATGTGGTGAACCTCTCATCACTTTTCGCTTGGACGGCAGATATATGCTTTGTTGAATAAATGGATCTCATATCGATAGACAAGCCTTTTCACGAAGGCTTATTTTGCGTGGAATAAAGACTGTATTTGAGAATGACTGATGTCCTTTAGCCGGAAACAATGATAAGATTTATATAGATGGTGGCAGATTGAAATTCCACAGCCCCCCGGACGCGACTTAGTTCACTCTGATGAAAATCGGTCTGAAGCCCAAACAAAAGGACAGATTTAGGATATATGAAGTCTGTTTTTTTGTTTGGTCTTACACCGATTGTTCACGTTACTAT